>JAJZNV010000017.1 GCA_021852265.1 Nanobdellota archaeon | reverse complement strand
GTCTGTGGAACGTCTTCAGGATCAAGGTATTCATTCACATCCGCTATAACCTACACTGAACCAGGCACCACCTTTCAAGGGCCTTATTCTTCCACAGGTACAGCCGCCGGCACGGTTTCTTCAACAATTAACCCCGGTTTCGCATTATCAGTTAATGAATTTACACATCCGATGTGGGGATGGCAGGGTTCTGGTCATTACTGGTATGCTGCGGGGGGCTTATCATATATGGGTGCACAAACGAGTTTAGATGGAGTAGACGTGAATTACACATTAACCATGTGGATACTTGCTAATTTCACAGCGGGGTCTGTACTCGGAGCTTTACCTCCGAACTCAAGTACACTCAGTGTGGATTCATCTTTCGGAATTTTTGGTTTTTCTAGCCAGGATACAGTCTCTCCCTACGTCTCAAGTATGTTCTTGCACCGCTGCAACGCAGCAGATACATACTTAGGCAACAAGAATGTAACAGTACAGAATCTGTTAGATAATCGTTGGCATTTTATAGCTGTAGCTGTCCACGCCCCTACGACATCTAGTGGCATATTTGATTCGAATTATTACGCTCAACTAGATAATGGATACGCCATTGCAAATAATAGTAATTCTTGGTCAGCAACATCGCCGATTCGTATAGGTACCTCAACAAACCAGTGTGATACTGGTTTCTTTAAGGGGTATATATCGAATGTGCAACTGTACGGCCAGACGTTAAGTGCTGCACAGGTGTATCAAATATATCGCGAGGGTATATTAGGGTCGCCCCTCACTAGCAGCGGTCTTGTTTCATGGTGGCCATTGAACGGAACGATTGGCAGATGGGTTAAAGATTATAGTGGAAACGGTTTTAATGGTACACTGTCAAATGCAACAATAACAAGTGATTTTCCAGTTGCTCAAATAGGCGGCTGACCAATAATATCCAATTTCTTCTTAACTTAGCCTCCAGCGGGAGTTGAACCCACATCTCCTGATTACAAGTCAGGTGCTCTACCGCTGAGCTATGGAGGCGTATCTCATTATATCCGTCCAGACATTAAATAATTTTATAGAGATATATCTATAATAACTCTATTAGTTATAGAACCGGACATGGAAACTAAATATGTGGATATACATGCTCATCTGGCAGATAAAGTTTTTGATAAAGAAATTGCTGCACTGGCCCCTAAACTGTCAGATTATGCAATACTTAACTCTGGTGAAAATCCGGAGGAAAACGCGAAAATACTCTCTCAGTATGGTCACTACACGAATTTGTTGCCATGCATAGGATTGCACCCAAATTTTATTTCCTCGGCCAGCAGGCAAGAAGTAAACGAAGGAATGGATTTTATCGCAAATAATATAGCAGCGTCGTTTGCAGTTTCAGAGATAGGATTAGATTATAGAGGGAAAGACGAAGAGCAAAAAAGATTACAGATGGTAAAATTTTCGGAATTATTAGAACTTGCCGAACTTAAAAATAAGGTATGTATAATCCATAGCAGAAAGGCGATGAATGAGTTGTTAGAGATTTTGCCTTCATTCGAAACCAAGGTAATTATACACAATTTCGAAGGAAACCAGGCACATTACCAAAAAGCAATCGCTGTAAACGCCTATATCAGTATTTCCACGGGATTTATTAAATTCAAGCGCGATAGTCTGCTAAAGAAACTGAATTTGGATAGGTTATTTGTAGAAACAGATTCACCAGTCTTAAGTCCAGATGATAATATAAACACTCCGTTAAATATACCCAAGATATTAAAATACATAGCGGATTTACGTGGTATGGGTGAAGAAGACTTAAGGGAACGGATTTTGTTGAACTTTCAAAAATTATTTTATGGATAAAGCAACAATACTCGGCACATCTTCCGCTTTTCCTACAAAGTTAAGGAATCATCCTGCAGTGTATCTGAATCTTGAAGGAAATACCGTCCTTCTAGACTGCGGGGAGGGCACTCAGCGTCAGATACGAGTTGCTGAGTTAAGTCCATCAGTAGATTATATTTTTTTAACCCACTGGCATGGAGATCATTCACTTGGCGTCGCTGGGATTTTGCAAAGCATGAACATGATACGCCGTGAGGAGCCAGTTTTTATATTCGGACCACAAGGTACGAATTCCAGCATATCGAATATTCTCAAGACCTATAAATTCTATGCTTCTCTCCCAATAAAATCAACGGCTTTGGATCTGAAAAGAGAAAAATCAATAGTTAAGATAGGAAGATATACTGTATATGGATTAAACGTAAAACATTCTGTAAAATGCTTAGGCTATAAGATTAAGGAAGACGACTCGATAAATATCCGTCAGGAAATGCTGAAAAAATATGGAGTAACACCCGGGCCTTTCCTGAAGGCGCTAAAGTCAGGGAAAAATGTTAAGTATAAGGGAAAAGTACTAAAAGCTAAAGACTTCACATACCTTAAAAGGGGTAAGTCTCTCGTTTATTTAACTGATTTAGTCTATGAGAAAAAACTGGTGAAGTTCGCAAAGGATGCCGATGTGCTTATAATCGAAGCCACTTTCTCATCAGCGCTCCAAGAAAAGGCGAAAGAGGCCTTCCACCTGACTATTGCCGACGCTCTTACGCTAGCAAAAGAGGCAAGCGTAAAAGCAGTATACCTAGTACACACAAGCCAGAGGTATGAATCCAGCAGCGTATCACTGAAGAATGAGATAGCTGGATTAAAAGATAAATTAAGGCTCAAGGCAGAAGTATTCCTGCCTGATGATTTATCAAAGATAGAATTCTGCTGAGAAAACTTTGTGGCTCGAAGCTATAACTTACATAAACCAATACTTTAAACAAGCTTTATATTATTTAAACATGACAAATTCAAATGCAAAGAAGTATTGGGTCATTTGTATTTGACAGAGAAGTATCAGCAAGCGAGCTAGAGAATGCGTTAGGCCGCCTTGATAGCTGGGTTTTGTTATCTAAGGAGAAAACCAAAATCGCCGGCCAGGATGCAAGCGTACTAATATATGAGCCAAATAAGCGCAGCCAATTTATTTTTATTGCAGCATATAACTCAAATGGAAGCGTAAGAAACGTCAACACCCTTATAGTCCATTCATTTTGGAGTCTCTCAGATTACGTTACAAAAGTAAAGGGTTACCTGTATACTCTACAAGAGACACTTTCGACAGAAATCACAATAACCTCCTCATTTTTCCGAAGGGACCCGCTCACTGGTCTTTGGTGCATACATACGACGCCAGGAATAAAACTTGGTCAAAGACCCGTTGGATGGCAGTATAAGTAAAGTAAAATGAAAAATTTCAAGTACGCCTTCGAGCCAAAAGGTATTTATATCTTAATCTTGAAAATGCAATATGAATTCGCTTTCAGTTAGCATTATAGGCCCATATAAGTCTGGTAAGACTACTCTGGTGAATAAACTCCAGCAAAGGAAAGGTGCAGAAGAGGACGTTTCATTCTTCTCATTCAAATATGGCGGTAAAAACATAACTCTTATAGATACGCCCGGTGATATGGACGCACCGATACTTATAGCTTCGGTTCTAAGCATATCCGATGCTATAGTTTTTTGCATCTCCCCAGATGTTGGGATAAACTTCCAGGTCGGCGAACTCGTAATACTCGCCGATACAGTTGGAATAAAACAGGGATTGATATGTTTAACAAAAACAGACATTTCTACTAGTGCGGACGTTGAAAAACTGACAAAAAATTTGTCATCGCTCTTAAAAGGGACTTCATTGGAAAATTTTGAGGTAATGCCGGTTGATATAAATAATGATCAGATAATTGCCGATATAAGAGCCAAACTTTCAATGCTTAATTACAACTCTAGCAGAATAGACAAGCCATTCAAGCTCTTAGTAGACCACGCATTTGAATCAAAAGGAATGTCGATAGCAGTCGGTACACTAGCCAATGGGAAAGTAGGAATACACACTGATGCGGTTCTCGCCCCGGCGCCCTTCACAAAAGACATTTCAATAAATTCATTACAGATAAATCAGGAGGAAGTAAGCAGCGCAGAAGCGGGTGATAGAGTAGGTGTTGCTATAAAGGGAGTATGGCCATGGGACTTGCCGCGAGGTGTTGAGGTAAGAAAGCCAAAAAGCTTTGTTGATATGAAATCCGGTAAGTTAAAAGTAGTTGTTAACAAGCTTTACAAGCAGGGAGTAAGAGATGGCATGAAGCTCAGTTTGATATGCAACTGGCAAAACCCAACGATAACGATCTCAGATATATCAACAGAGGGAGACACTGTTACTGCTTCCTTTGAAGCGGATAAGAACTTTTGTTTTGATAAGGAAGACAAGATAACCCTGATAAATAAGGATCTACCGATAAGAGTTTTAAGAGTAGTTGGAAAGGCGGAGATACTCTGAATGGCATTGCAAAGAACTTTGATTCTCATAAAACCAGATGCGATACAAAGGCGCTTAGCCGGCAAAATATTGAGTAGATTTGAAGAAGATGGCTTCTCTGTAATAAAAATGCGGAAGGGCAGAATGTCTCAGGAGTTGGCCCTCAGGCAATACAGGAGCACAGAAACACAGTTGACCGGGATGGGGAAAAAGACTTTGGAGTCTATGACAGTTAATGGACATGGCAGCGAGGTGCAAAAGCTGTTCGGCACCACCGATCCTTATAAGATTGGAGAACAGCTTATAACCTGGAACAGGTCTTTTATGACATCTAATGATATAATTGCGATGATACTTGAGAGAGACAACGCAGTTTTAAGGGGACGTGAGCTAATAGGGAAGACGGACCCGTCTATGGCCGTGAAAGGTACCATACGCGGTGATTTCGGCGACGATTCGATTCTAAACGCAAATCTAGAGCGCCGCGCAACTAGAAATCTTGTACACGCTTCAGATGAAGAAGGCGCGGTCATCGAAGTAAAATTGTTTGAAAACGAATTTTTTTGACTAAGTTTTTGGTTCCCAATTCACCGCGCATGCGTCTCCACTTTTAAGGGCCATAGAAACTCTGAATAACTCTTTTGTGCTCCTTCCAATTTTATTATCGGAAACACAAAAATAACTTATTTCGTCACTAGGCGTTAGGATTATAGTTGCACGTCGTTCTAATCTATTATTTAGATTAAATACACCATAACTCCTCCCTATAATGCCATCCGTATCTGCAAAAAGAGGAAATTGAAGCATTCCTCCCAGAGTTTCCTTTATCAATCTCTTATGGCGGTCTAAAGAATCGGTGCTTATTCCGATAAGTTCTATTCCATTTAAAGAGAATTTTTCATGCTCCTTATTCAGTGCAGCTACTTCCGTTGGACATACTGGTGAGAAATCCGCAACGTAGAAGAGTAGGATCTTCCATTTCCCGGAGAAGTCTGCTAGCTTAAGGTCTTTTACGCCATTATGGGTGACTGCGCTGCCGGAGAATTCTGGGGCTCTATCACCTATGCTGACCATATTGCTCCTTAGCTCCCATAAAATAAAAACTTATAATAGCACAGGGCTCGTCATATCTAGGTATATCCGAGAGGTTTTAAATTGTATGAGATCCCCAATCTGCGCTTTTTTAGGGCATGTGGACGCCGGAAAAACTAGCATAATGGATGCGATAAGAGACACATTTTTTGCGTACCGCGAAACGGGGGGGCTAACACAGAATATAGGCTCTACAGAAGTACCGACGGAACGAATAAATGAGATAGCTTCTGATCTTCTGGAGAAATTCAGGGTAGAAATAAAGACGCCAAGTATAATATTCATAGATTCACCAGGTCATGAAGCTTTCGTGACCCTCAGAGAGAGAGGCGCCTCCATCGCAGACCTGGCGATACTTACAGTCGATGTAACAGAGGGGATACAGAAACAAACTATAGAATCTATAGAGATCCTTAAATCATACAAGACTCCTTTCATAATCGCCTTTACAAAAATAGATAGGGTTCAGGGTTGCAGAGAACTCAAAAATCTTTCTTTTCTTGATTTTGTCGGGCAGGAAGGCAAGATCTATCAGGAGAATCTGGACCAGAAGGTTTATGGTCTAGTTTCAGAGCTTTCGAATTACGGATTTCAGGCGGAGAGGTATGATAGAGTGAAAGACTTCACAAAAGAAGTTTCAATAGTCCCGCTTTCGGCGGTGAACAATGTAGGGGTCAAGGATCTCATAGTTATGATAATAGGATTAAGTCAACGGTACATCTCTTTAGAAAAAGAAACTGGAAATCAGGCGGCGATAATCGAAGAAAAATCTCTAAAAGGGATGGGCAAAGTTTACGATGCTATAGTTTATTCTGGTGAAATAAAAGTCGGAGACAGAATCCTAATGCAGACTAAAGACGGCGCAAAAGAGAGCAAAATAAAGGCAATAATGAAACTGATTCCCCTTGAGGAAAGCCGTGAGAACTTTGGGAAGTATGAGAGCGTAAAGGAGGTTAAAGCAGCGGCGCCGATAAGGATCGTGCTGCAGGATTCCGAGGCGCTGATAGGGACATCTATAGCAGTGTTTAAGTCCAGTGAGGAAAAGCAGGGAATAATCTCCGAAATAAATAAATCAAATACAGGATATAATGACGACTTCGCAAAGGGAATAGTTGTATGCGCAGATTCTCTAGGCAGCATAGATGCAATTAAAAAAATAGGCCTGTCGAATGGGGTAGAGATCGGAAAAACAAAACTTGGTGAACCTACTAAGGGTGATATAATGACAGCCAAGCTCAATAATGGGATAATCCTGTGCTTTAATGTCAATCTGCAAAAACAGACGGAGGTTCTGTCACGGTCTGAGGGCGTAACTATAATAAACACCAAGTCGATATACGAGCTTTTCGAAAGATACGCGGAATTTATAAGGGACCTTAACAAACAGCGTTTGGAAGTAAAAACCGCAGGAGTGAGACTCCCGGGAAAAATCGAGTTTCTAGAAGGGAGAATATTCCGACGCTCTGGACCGTGCGTATTCGGAGTTGAGGTATTGGGAGGCGAGATACGACCAAATTATCCCGTAATCAATAAAAAAGGAGAGAGTATCGGTCGCATATTGGAAATACAAGATGAAAAAAATAAACTAGAACGTGCGACAAAGGGCACGAAGGTAGCAATCAGTATTGACAATGCCGTGTACGGCAGGAACGTGAAGGACAAAGATGTGTTTTATACTGATATGGAGATACAGGATGTCATAAAGTTTACTGACATATCAGGAATGTTATCTTCTGACTATACAGAAGTGTTCAATGAAATACAAAAGATAAAGAAACTTTAAACTTTCTTCATTGGTTCCATTCTTTTAGGGCCCTTTCATATAACTGCAAATTGTCACAGGGCAGCCACTTTCCTGAGTATATAAAGCCGTTTAGTTTTCTTCGCTGAGTCAGCTTTGCGAGAAAGTCTGGAAGGGCGGATGGTCCGTTTGGTAACAAGGATAGGACAAGCGGATTAAAAACGTATATCCCTGCATTTATTAGATGGGTTTTTTGATCGGTCTTTGGTTTTTCAATGAAATTTACTATCTCATTTCCATCCATCTCAACTGCACCAAATTGTGAAACATCCTCCCAGGCGGTTACTGCCATTGTCGCAAGCGCTTTCTGTCTCTTATGAAAGTTATATATCTTGGATATATCAAAATCAAATAACTGATCCCCGTTTATAACCACTATATCATCCCTAATGAGGTGCTGTGCCTGTTTGAGCGCACCGCTCGTTCCGAGAGCGGTCTTCTCTTCTAAATATGTTATGTTGACTCCAAATTTAGAGCCATCTCCAAAGTATTCCTTAACTCTGTTTCCGAGATAGCCTATCGAGATTATTATATCGGTTATTTCGGACTCCTTTAACCGGTCTATTATGTATCCTAGTATGGGTTTGCCTTTTATAGTCACCATCGGTTTTGGAAGTTCATACGTTAAAGGTCTCAGTCTTACACCCTTTCCCCCTGCGAGGATGAAAGCCATTTTCGCTGCGGACGGTCTGAAATATTCTTTTAGTATCTTCTCGATTGCATTTGAACGATTGGTTATCTCTTCCCCGTCTATCAACTTGTCCACTTCACCGAGCAGTTTTGGCGCAAGAGTTATGGTGACTCTGGACTTCATACTAAGTATGATTATGCGTTATTATTTAAGTTTTCGATTTTCCCAGGACAATATGCTTTTTACGGCGGCATTGAACTTGGATAACATCGTTTCCTCATTGTATTGTGGAGACATTATAGCCCCCTTTCTTAACCTAGCATATAAACTTTCTTTAGCGATTTTATCAAGCGCATTAGTGACACCGGTTTCGGTTGCAGCAACAAGAAGTCCATTCACACCGTTTTTTATAAATTCTTTTGGACCGCCCTCATTCACAGATATTACGGGTTTTCCATACGCCAAGGACTCCAATGGAACCAATCCCGTATCTTCATTTATTGCGAGGAAGAGAGTAGCATAACACTTTGAATAAAGTCCCTTTAATTCAGATTCAGATAGATTTTGTTTGATGATGATACTGTCATCTCCCTCTGCCAGTCTTTTTACTTTGTCAAAATACTCACGATCTTCTACAAAGCCCCCTATTACCAACTTGAAACCTTTATTTTTAAGGGATGAACGCTTAAATGCCCTAACAGCCAAATCTTGTCTTTTATATGAGATGAATCGTCCGCTATAGAAGATTATTTTTTCGCTTCGGCCGCTTCTCTTTATGTTTGAATAATCGACGTGCGGTCCGATTTTAAAGATTCTGCTGGAATCTATTATTCCATACTTCGTTAGGCGGTTTTTTACCTCCTCGCTAAAAACTATCGCGTAATCTATATGCTTCCATGCCAGCTTCTCTAGAACTCTGTAGATCATAACCGCAGGCGGCAATATGACTCTATACTTTAAGGATCGGTTCTTGTAGTACTCATACATGTTATGGGCCACTCTAAGAGGAGTGTGTGTGAGTGCAACGGTGTTCCTATGCGGGTTCCTAAACACAGCAAATTCGGCTATTCCTGCAGTTGATATCATGAAGATATCATATCTGTACAAGCCTTTGATTCTGTAGAAAATTGTATTTAAGAAAAGTTTTAAGCCTTTGGTAAGGAAAGTACCATTTTTGAACCAACCGATTTGATGTATCTTATAATTTTTGAACTCCTCAAATGTTTTATCTTTTTCATAATCAAAAGTATAGACGTCTACTGAGCATTTATCGTCATTTAATAATCTTAGAATTGCTCGTTCAACGCCCCCTTTGCTTTTAATCCAGGGAACCAACAGAGCTATTTTTATATTTTTTGCCGTATAGTTACTTCTCTCGTCAGCAATATTTATAATTAGCTAATCAGGCAGGATGCTGCAATAACGTTGCCAGTTTTTGCGAGGACATCTATTATAAGCGAGGAGTAAATGCCATTTAAAAGTAATGATCCAGAAACACTGCCCGCACTCGTAGTTCCGGATGTGCTATTTATTATGTTGCCAGAAGATGAAAATACACTGATGTTAAACGGGGTTGCCCCATCTAATTTATAAGATGAATTATAAAACCGCAAAGAGTAAGATAGAGTATTCACGTTCAGGGAATAAGAGGCATTTATATAAGAAACTACTCCCTCCAGACCCATCTGTACTGTACCGCTGCTGTTGTAACGCACATAAACCATATAAACACCGGGAGTTATAGGCAACACGCCCTGCAGATTAAGTCTTGACTTCTGGATAGAGCTGTACTGACCAGAGACTAGTTTAATATAATTGCCGCAGAAATAAGACTCTGGGAATGATACACTTGGAAAATTGACAGGGAATGTTATTTTAGAACCTAAACCTATTGAAGCAACATAATTTGCATTCTCAACCAGTGATGCGGCTGCAGAAGCCGCAAGATTTGAATTTACAGTGCTAGAATATCCTGCATAATAGAAGAAAACATAAATCATAAATATGCTTATGACAGATAACGCTATACCGATTACGATTAAATATTCCGTCGTAAATTGTCCTTTTCTGTAAAGCACCATAGTATCACTATTATGCATTCAGATTTAACTCTTCCCGTGCGCACAATTAATTTATTAATACTTTGGCAGGATGGATAATCTAATGCAGTCAGACATAACTCCAATTCATATACAGCTGAAAAAAGGCGATATTGACGGAAGGGTTCTCATCGCAGGAGACCCGAGTAGAATAGCAGAACTATCGAAACTCCTTAAGAATCCAAAAATAATTAATGAATACAGGTACCTCGTGTACTCCGGCGAGTATAAAGGAAAAAAGATTACTCTGGCTTCACATGGGATAGGAGGTCCATCTATCGCTATAGCAGTTGAGGAATTGCATGCATTGGGCGGAGAAGTTTTTATAAGACTTGGCACATGCGGGGGCACAATGCCTGGTCAGGTGTATGGCGACGTAATAATACCTGAGTCTGCCATTTCTGGTCCCGGTGGAACGATTGGCGCGTATGTTAACGATTCTACCCAACCATTCAAACCGGACGTCGGGCTGACATCAAAGCTTATAGAAACTGTGAAAAAACAGGGAAAACGCTATTTCTTTGGGCAGGTTTTCTCAAGTGACGCATTTTATAAAGAAAATGAAGAGGTCAACAAAAGAAAAGATAAAATCGTGGGCGTAGAGATGGAGTGTGCGACACTCTTTATGCTGGGTAGTGTCAGGGATTTCAAGACAGCCGCTGCATTAATGGTAGTCGATAATAGCATAGAAAAACTCCCCTTTCTCTCTATAAAAGAGATGCACAAACTGGCGAATGAGGTAGCAGTAGCAGTTTTAGATACCTTAGCGGAATTTTGAGCCATTCTTAATGGTGAGATAAGTGATTGTATACATTTTTATCTATAAAAATAAATAATAATATAGATACACATGAAGTCACTACATTCAAAAATAGACAATTGGTTCGTGCGTAGCGGCTATAAGCTTAGCAGAGTATTTGCGATAATCTTCGGGATAATCTGGGGAATCGACGGATATCTAAAATTCCAGAATAACCTCGCAGGTTCTTTATCAGATATGATATCGGGTGCTGCACAAGGCCAGCCGTCATGGCTTCAGCCATGGTTTTCATTCTGGACCACACAGGCTGCCTCTAACCCAGTGTTTTGGACGTATCTGGTTGGCGCACTAGAGCTCTCGTTGGCATTCGCACTTATTGCCGGTTTCCTTAGGAAAACAGCGTACAGTGGGGGCTTCATACTCAGTCTTTTTATCTGGGCGGTGCCAGAAGGTTTCGGAGGCGCTTATGGACCAGGCGCAACCGATATAGGTACTGGAATAGTGTATGCAATGACATTTCTGTTCCTGCTGATGCTAAACGCGAGCCATGGCACAGATCCGTACACTCTGGATGCAAGGATAGAGAAAAAAGTGAGCTGGTGGAAGGCATTGGCGGAACTAAAGTATTAGTGTCAGCATGCACAGTAATATTGTAAAATATCCAATATAGAAAGCTTTAAATACTCAATCAATTCATATACCCTATATAAATGTTACTATGAAGGTAATAACTAACAAGTCAACCCCGAAATGCCCTAACTGTGGCAACAATTCTGTAGTCTACGATAAGGCAAGTGGCGAATCAATATGCCAGAAATGTGGTTACGTTCTTGAAAGTGACATGATAGACTATGGCAGGGAATGGCGTTCATTTGAGGATGAAAGAGACGAGGGGAAAGGGAGGATGGGTTCTCCATTGAGTTATGCAAAGTATGATAAGGGCACAAGCACTGTCATAGGTAAAGCTAGCGAATCAATAAAATTGTCGAACTCGAATAGACGTACCTTCTATAAATTGAGAAAGTGGCAGCCTAGAATATCAACTGCATTCGAAAGAAATCTAAAATTTGCACTCACGGAACTTAGACATGCAAGCAATAGACTGCACGTTTCTAATGTTATACAAGAAGAAGCAGCAAAAATGTACAGGGAAGCCATAAGCAGGCGCTTGGTCCGCGGAAGGTCGATGGAGAGCGTTATCGCCGGTGCACTGTACGCCGCCGCCAGAAAATATCAAAGACCGATAACTCTAGATGAAATATCAGAAACATTTAATGTTGAAAGAAAAGAAGTAGGAAAAGCCTACCGTTTGCTCTGTAGAGAGCTAGGTATCAAGATATTGCCAACATCGCCTAACGACTATATATACAAGTTTGCAGCAGAGCTGAAAGTGTCTAACAAGACCGTAGCAGATTCAGTTAAATTACTGAAAGAGGCGGAAGAGAAAGGTCTGACAAGCGGCAAGGGTCCTATGGGTATAGCTGCGGCCGTGCTTTATGTTGCGACATTGATAAACAAAGAGAAAAAGACGCAGCGTGATGCTGCCAAAGCAGCCGGCATAACAGAAGTTACAATAAGAAATAGATACAAGGAATTGTATCACGCTTTGAATCTGAGAGAGCGGTTCAAGATAGAAGAATAAACGCTCCTTTATGGAGAAGTTTACTGAGGGAGCCATAACTTTCTTTGCAGAAAATAAACAGACGAGGGACGCAAAGGTATTCTTTAATCCATCCAGAAAATTTGACAGAGACCTTAACATCCTTTTTATAAACGTCATTGGGAAGCGTAAGATGGAGGGGATAGACCTTTTCGGTGGCAGCGGGGTAAGGAGTTTGAGGCTTGCGGCAGAAACAGATTATTTCAGTTCAATCACGGTAAATGATATAAAGACTTCAGCGATTATACGCAAGAACATAGCACTTAATAAGAAGAAACTTAAGGCCAGGATAGACGTTCTATCGATGAATGCCCAGGATATCTATAATTTACAAAACGGCTATGACTATGTTGACATTGATCCTTTTGGTTCCCCAGTGAAATATATGGTTCAGGCGCTGCAAAAAGTAAGGTTCGGAGGTTTACTGGCGATAACCGCAACCGACAGCGCCGCTCTTTACGGGAAAGCCAAAAAAGCGTGTATGCTAAAGTACGGTGCAGTTTCTTTAAAGACAAGGTATTTCAATGAAATCGGTCTTCGTATTCTGATAAAACGTACAGAAGAGATTGCTAATCTAAGTGATAGATCCATAGAGCCGTTGCTTTTTGATGTACGAAAACATTATCTAAGAGTGTATCTTAGAGTAACAGCTGCTGATATAAGCAGGAGAATAGGTCCCATATACCAGTGTACTAAATGCATGAACCGGGGAACGGAGTGCCCAGTAAAATGTGATGTGTGCGGTGCGACAATGAAACAGGTGGGTCCTATGTGGCTAGGAAAGCTTTTCGACAGGAATCTGGTTAAAAGAATGTATGATATCTCCGATGGACAGTTAAAAGAATATCTTGAAGTAATGAAAGACGAAACCGATTCGGTAGGATACTACACTACGGATCAGATGGCCTCCTTCCTAAAGGAAAAGGAAAAAAAATGTGGACTGATAGGCTGCAGAACAGTACTTGATGACAAAGGCTTTCGAACAGATATGCCTCTTAAAGATCTTCTGAAAGAATATAAAAATTTACAGTGACTTTACTTCTTTAGTTAGCGCCTGACCTGGTAAACCTCTTCTGAATCTTACAACCACACGTCCGTTGTCACCATGCGTCTTGGTAACGACACCCCTTATGGAGTTTTTAGAGAAGGATACCTCTACTTTCTTACCGATGTATTTTTTAGCTTCTTCCTTTGTGCTAACCTTCTCTATCTTGAGAACTGCTTGACGAAGGTTCTGAGTCTTTCTTCCTCGTTTAAAAGAAACAATTTTGATTACCATAGTTTTATTGTGCAGGTTTCATGTATTTATCGTCAGTACTGCCACCTGGCGATTTCAACAAGTCTTTATCTATTGCCGGCTTTGGTAGCCCTTTCTTCTCACGTAATCTCTCCAAAATATCAAATATCTTGTCGACCACTTCCTTTGTCATCTTCTGCTTCTTTGCGTATTCCTCGCCGGTAACACTTTTTAATTCACCGTGGTCTATCTTCTTGAACCATTTTACGATTTCATCGACTTTTTCTACATCCTCTTTTGTTAATACTCTTTCCTTTTCAACCGCTACTGCCATAAGATCCTTCGCTACTTCTTTAGGGACAGGTGGGAGGTATCCATACTCCATTAGAAGAGCCTGTCCGGCTGCAACTATTGAGTTATATAAGTCAAGCGTCAACTTCGTTGAGAGAACATTCTCCGCGAGCATAAGCAGCCCCTCTGCATTCTCTATGTTGCTGTCTATTGATTCCCTCGTAGGGATTATGTTACCGGTTTTATAAAGCATCTGTATCGGAACAAAGTATCCCGTGTCATAGACTGCAACACCGTCTCTAAGCAATGTTAGTATTACCGGATTAGGCTTTATTATTGACGCCCAAAATTCTGACAATGGATAAGCCTGTGCGTGTATTTTGTCCGAGAAATCTCTGGCTATCTCTGCCATTTTGCTGAAAAGTCTTTCCTTAAGCTGTTCAAGTGTGAATTTTTGTATATCTGTGTCATCCACTATAAATGCTACATCTATATCAGAAGTGCTGGTGATGCCAGTCTTTGTCTTTGAACTACCGAACACTACGACCGATTTTATATACTTTCTAAAGAGGCTTAATACCCTGAGAAAATAAGATCTGACGCTGTTTGCATCCTTTGCTGGCAAAAGCTTATTTAAGACATCAAAAGATAGTCCTGCCAACTGTCCAGGAGGCTCAACGTGCTCCGTTTTTCCATCTTCCCCGATTTCAAGACCGACGAATGAGCCCATATAATCAACTCTTTCATTTAATTCGTCTATCTTCGTTGATAAAGCGTCTATCGTCGAGAAGAGCTTATTGAGTGCAGCTTCTACCGGATTCACATTTTCAGTTTGATGCATAGATTACCTCCAAAACTTACTTATAGTACTGTTAGATTTGCACCACTTATAAACGTTTGCATAACATAAAAAGATATTGATCCAATTCAGCCGTCCGTCGCAGCCGGTTCCACGGCAACGTAAATATCCTCGAATTTATATATCTTGTCCGACAAATTAGATATATGAACGTACAAGACGTGGCTAGATACGAAAAAATAATAGCCGGCTTGAATGCTGGAAAACTAGCCGACTGGATAAAAGAACTCAAGCTTAGGGCTTCAGGCCTAAACACTCGCAGTTATAAAGAGCTATCAGAATTAAGGCTTGCCACGGAACAGGAGTTTCCAGAGATAGGTCTTCTCGGGACCAGTGAAGGCTATTCTATTAGTCTAGATATAGACAATGCCTACTCTTTTCAAAAAGAGTATGCGACGCTGAACGTATTTCTTTCCAATTTAGGCTATTCTGAGAAACTAAAAACTGCGGAATCCGTGGACCCCTCTGCCCTTTCAACATTGATGACGATGGCATTCGAAAGACGCAGGTCACTTGAGGATCGGACAATGCAACTGCTCGGCGGCGTCAATAATGTTCTGCGTTCTGTAATAACAATTACGC
Source organism: Nanobdellota archaeon (assembly GCA_021852265.1). Taxonomy (GTDB): domain Archaea; phylum Nanobdellota; class Nanobdellia; order Parvarchaeales; family Parvarchaeaceae; genus Parvarchaeum. Next base: position 21,340 of record JAJZNV010000017.1, on the reverse strand, counting down.
ATGAGTTAAAGGAACTTGATAGGAACTTGACTTTTTTTGACCTTGTAAAATCAAAGGAACCAGAAAAAAGCTCTGCGGCTGAACAAGCGATAAAACGAATATTTGTAGATACTGTAGACGCTAGGAAAGGCCCAGCAAGCATGGTTTCGCTTTCTGGAAGCTATGGGCAAGGAAAGGGCGGTGCTGGTTATGTGGATCTTGTATCAGTATTCTACCAGATAAAAAGCTTAAAGGAAGCCGAGGCTCTGCAACGGAATGAGCAATACAAGTCGATAATAAAAAATAGATATCTAGAATATGAACAGTGGAAAAAAATTAGTGAAGACGATCTGCGAAATAGACGGGAGATGCTTCTTCAACATCTTAGGAGCCAGTTTGCATCGTATAAAATGTATTCCGACTGGGCAGCAGAATCTTTGATGATACTAAAGAGGATAAACATGAAGGGTATAAAAAATGCATCCGATTATACAAAATCTGCAAGGAAACCGGATATCTTCGAGATGGCCAGTTTTGCCGTGGAGTCTATATCTGCAAAGAACGTTTTCCGTGGGAATTACGAAGTGGAATATCAAAAGGTGTTCGGAAAGAGAGGCATCGCGCTGCCGGCATCAGTTTCCCTTAAATCTCCCGCCGGACCAATGATTACACAGGGGCCGAGAGAGGAGAGCAGGTCCTTTATGAATAAACAGATGAGAAGATTCGGTCCTAAAGTAGTAACCGCAATCGAAACGAAGTTCGCTTTCGTTGAGAAACAGTTTTTTCCAAAAGAAACACCGCAAGAAAGGCCACAAGATGTCTCAAGACCAAACTATACCGGCTCGCTCAGTGTAAAAATAGTCCCATACTGTTTTACACCAGACGAATGGTATCTGTTCAAGAAAGCTAATGAGGCCTACATAAACAAGACAGTGTTTGATGGCGTCGATCAGGTTTCGGTTTCGTCTTTGACAGTGATAAAAAACGATCTGGATAAATACATAAAGGAGGCGGAAAAAAGAGATAAACATGAGCAGAAGAAGAGCGAATCGAACTACGCGATTATGGATATATATCAATCGTTTAAGGATGACCTTTTCGGGATAAACAAGGCACTGTCATTTGTTGGTGCCGGATCAAAATCAGAATTCAATCCGACGAATTACGAAATAGAACTGAACCACCGACTGTTTGGGAAGAGCAGATTAAATGATGCGGTTGCAGTAGGCCTTTTAATCGGGGGAAATGATGCGCTTGCGGTGTATGAAGGATTCAAGAAAATGAAAGGCCTTTTGAATAGCGTAGACCCTCTGCACAATCCGTTATTTTAGTGGAAAAATGGTAAACAAAAAAGGTGAGATGCCTATAACTGAGATAATTGCGATAGTGATAGCGATAATAGTTTTATTGATAGGCGTGGTGATAGCACTTTACTTTCAGAGCGGAGGCAGCACTCTAGGAAACGCAATATTCAAGGCGATTTCATTCAGCTGGTTGTTCGGAAATGGATAAACGTGCTTCAATAGAAGGCAGTATCCTGCTGTACATAATTCTGCTGGTTATCGTGATCGTGATAATAATAATCTTTTTGCAGTTTTTTACTCCATTTAAATTCTCAAGTTTTATAGAAGCCTTTTTTAGTTCTGGGACTTCAATAAACGGAGGTAAGCTACAATGATGAACAGAAAGGGCGTGACAGATTACATTTTGCTTCTTATAATAATATTGGTAATAGGGGTTGTTATTGTGATATTTTACCTGATACTTTTCTCGCCGTCATCATTGTCGCATTTACTGCCCGTAATACCAAGTCCATTCGGGTGATTTTCGATGTTAAGATTAAACAGGAAAGGGATAACAGAAGCTACGCTTTATTATATAATAGCGGCAGTATTGGGTATAATTCTGGTAGTGATCTATATTCTATTTATCGGTCCGGGAACTATAATAAATGGGTTGAGCAATTTCTTCGGCGGATTCGTTTCGGGGATAATGCACGGATTTGGAGGATAAAGTCAAAGAGCAGACTTATATTCTGTACAGATTAAGTATAAAATATGATAACATACAGCGAGTTCATACGCATAAAACGACAGGAAGAAGAAGAAAGGACTCTTTCTAAGCTTACCAATGAAAATCTAGATGAGATGAAGGATTACATAGCAATAAACAAGAAATCTCTTGAAGAAGCGAAGAAAATGGATGATGGCAGCAGAGCAGAAGAGATTGCACTCCAGATTAAAAATGCGCTAAACGCCCTAGATCAGATACTGACAATGCGAATGAATAAAATTGCCAACATGGCGATACAGGGTACTCGTCCGGAACAAGCAAAAGTGAATATGACCTCCGAAGAGATGGTCATGTTCGATAATATATCAAAACTAGTCAATGAAAATAAATTACGTATAATACGCGATATAAGGGATGTGCCGCCGAAAGAGCTGCAGAAAATAGAAGCGGACGAAGGAACAGACAAGAAAGTAATAAAGATAATAGCAGATGTTCCACGGTTCGTCTGGAGAAATAATAAATCTTATGGTCCTTTCGGATTTCCAAATGTAATAGAGATAGACAAGGACGTAGCAGAGATTCTCATAAAAAGCGGAAAAGCAGTTGGTGTCTGATGTTTCTTAAGGGAGAAAAAATTGAGGAGCGGGAGTACCAAAAGAATATCGTGAACAGTGCGAAGGATTCCAATACACTGGTAGTGCTCCCAACGGGGCTTGGGAAAACCATAATAAGCGTAATGCTAGTTGATTATAGGCTTAGAAAGCATCCTGATTCAAAAGCACTTTTTCTAGCTCCAACTAAGCCACTGGTAAACCAACATTTCAAGACTTTTCAGGGGCTGATGACGCTGGATCTTGGCATCGTCAGCGGAGAGGTGTCAAAAAACGATAGGAAGAACGTTTATGAAACTTCGCAGCTAGTGTTCGCCACCCCTCAGACTATAGAGAACGATATAGCCGACGGCACGATAAATTTTTCCGATTTTAGTCTTCTCATAGTGGATGAAGCACACCATACCGTCGGGAATTACGCTTATGTTGCAATCGCAAATGAGTTTATGGCTAGGTCCGCGTATCCTCTGATACTCGGTCTTACCGCTTCCCCGGCTTCGGATCAGGAAAAGATAAATCTCATATGCAGGAATCTAAACATAACAAACGTAGAGATAAGGGGGGAAGATGACCCAGACGTAGCTCCATATGTGAAAGCCAAGACGATAGAAGAGGTACGGCTGAAGCTGCCAGAGGAACTAACCGAAATAGTCAATAAGTTACGATTTTTCATACAGGAACAGGTTGCGGCGCTACAAAACGTTGGTCTATTAAAGAATACTCCGATAAATAGAATAACTAGGGTAACAATCCTCATGCTCCAGAAGAGCCTGCAGAAGAGAATGTTTACCGGTCAGCGTAATTTTTACACGATAAGAGGGATAATCATTACCGCTAAACTGCTTAAACTTTATCATGCCCTTAATCTTATTTCAACGCAGAGCGTAGAAGCATTCTATAATTTTCTGGAAAAGATAATAAAAGAAGGGAAATCAAAAGCAGACAAGGAGCTTTCTTCTTCACAGGACTTCAATTGGTTTTATGAAACGACTGGCAAATTATTGGAGAAGGGAATAGAACATCCAAAAATCCCGGAAATCAAGAAGATACTTATAGAGTCATTTGATTCCGAGCAAAAGGCAATAATATTTACACAGTATCGCGACACCGTAGACTCGATATTCAAGAATTTGAAAGACCTCGCAGGAATAAGGCCGATACGGTTTATAGGTCAGGGAAAGGGGGGACTATCCCAGAAAAAGCAGGTGGAGATAATAAAAGACTTTGAATCTGGCGTCTACAATGTCCTGATATCTACCAGCGTCAGTGAGGAAGGTATATCAATAAAAGGTGCAGATTTGGCAATATTCTATGAAACTATCCCCAGCGGCATAAGGGCGATTCAGCGCAGAGGAAGAGTCGGAAGGTTTAACGCCGGCAAGATATTTATTCTGATAACGGAAGGGACTAACGACGAAGGATACTATTGGGTATCAAAGCGGAAAGAAAGCAGGATGAAGAAGCTGATAAAAAAGATAAAAGAAAATCCACAACTCTTAAAAAATGACGGTACTTTAAACCCCTTCGTCTGATTTATGGGCAGTTGCCTGCGAGCGGCTCTATAGTGGCGCTGCTCCCGCCACTTAATCCATTAGCGCAGCCGACAAGAATCTGCGCAGCACCGCCTGCAGAATAATAATAGCCGTTCGTAGAGGAATTCGATCCGCTTGTATTGCAGACGAATCCGAAGTACTGAAGACCCGCACCTTGCGCAGAGTTTATGCTAATGTTCCTTAAAAAGGAATTTATTCCTACTTTATATGTTCCAAGCTTTCCTACTGTACTTGAATTGCTGTAAACACCATAGAATATCCCCGGGCTTCCCGAAGATGCAGTTATCTGAAAACAGCATGCATTTTTTCCACCGGCAGGGGTAAAATTAACATATGAGATGCTGCATATCGCCGGCTCTGTTGTGAGCTTAGGCACCACCTGACCCACTCCGAAAAGAGAGAAATGGAATACGCCGATAAGGATTAGTATAGCTACTATAAGGAATATTATCAGCAGCATTATCACCGCGACCTTCTCTACGGAGGTACTACCTTTCTTGTCGTTTAAGATGAGACTGCACATAAATATAATTGATTCCTACCTAAAAAGTTAAGATTTGATGGAGTATATGTACTTCCGCTTAACCAACCCCAAAATGATTTCCAGTCGTTGCTGACACTATTCCCCGTTTCTTGCAGCCCAACATAAAGTGATTGTGCGCAGCTGCTTACTCCAGATGTTGTGAAAACCAGTGTAGAAAAAGCGTTGACTGCTGGAGTTGCGATATATTTATCACATACAGTGTTGCCTATACACCTGCCATACAGGAATCCAGCGCCGGCAGCGGCCGAGTAAGTTACCAAACCCGGTTTTGCGCTTGCGGTAGAGATTCCCGCAGCCCCGAATGTCAACAGTGCCCGGGTGCATGAATCCGCTATACCGTTATTCGGGTAATTATTAAGGAATACTGCAGGCCAGCATTCTTTTGGTGTGGAAACCAATTGAGGCGGATAAGACGTTCCAGCAAAGCTGTTCAAGAACACCAAATACAATTGCGTATTGCTTATACTTATATTAGAGTAGATGCTTACTAAGCTGGAACTTCCAGTGCTCCTGTTTTTGTAGCTGTAAAGCAGGTCCACTCCAGGATTCAGATAATCAAAATAAGAAACATTTACCGTAGAAGTATTTTTTACAGGTTCAGTAAGCGTACAGCTGCTCGGGGGAGATAATTCCCCAAATGAGGAATCATAGTTCATTGTACAGTTATAATTTGTTTTGAACTTGCCGCCACTTACACTTATGTTCTGGCAGAAGTTTGTATAGACTTGTGTGCATGCGGATGGCGTAGCCGCCTGATCAGTACCGTTAAAACAGGCACCATCGGGATAAGTGCTATTTGAGAATGCAGCATTGAAGAAACAACCTTGCGATGCGTCACAAAGCTGCGCGGTTGCATTTATCGCTGCAGTCGTCTTGGCATTAACTCCGTTCTTGTTGAGGAATATGCTCTGTAGATTGCTACCTCCAACATACCCTCCAGGGGCGCTTAGGCATTTAAAATAATTGAAACTGGTTGCCTGGCATTCAGTCGGGTAGCTATTATCACAGTAAAATCCATATGGATTACTAGCACTTAGGGGGTTATCGCATGATTGCGCAGCAGTATGGTTTAAGCAACTTAGTTTCGTTGTCTGCGTGGCAGACTGTAAATATCTAGTAAGATTATAAAACGTGGCATTTTGCCCCAAGTGCAGGTTTATTACGCTGCAAAGCCCGGAGCCATTACCGTAGGTTTGTGGATTTCCTGTAACCGGTACGCCCGGCAGCACGCTCAAGCCCTCAGAGCCGCCATACTGATACCAGCAGGTTGCTAGGCTCTGCGTTACTGCGGAGAAAGCCTGACCAGTGGTAGAACCAGAAGAATATGACTGAGTAGACGGGGAACAGCCAAGCAATGGCGGACTTATTTCCAAGCTTTGCAATGTGGAAGCAATACAGAAAAATTGAGTTGCACACAGACCATTGTAGAAGAAATTCGATATCTGCGAACTTACATAGCAGCTTGATGCGTTAGAAAACCCGAAACCAAACAGCAGGAAGTATGCAAACACCAACACGATTATGAATATGAATATTACGAATAGGATTATGAATACAATGTTCTCGCCAGCTGTCTCAGCCATATAACTTTAAATGCAGTTTAGTATAAATATAGTTCTCATTTATTGGGTGCTATTCGTTATGCATACGAATGCTCTATCCTGAGTGCCAACCATTGCATTTATCAGTTTTCCACATAATGAAATAAGGAAATCACCACAAACGCCGAATTTGTTGTTATTATTTGAGTTGTAACCGAATGGATTCCCGCTGCTGAGTGAACTTACCGGGCCCACTGCTTCGTTAATCGTATCATTGGCATATGAACACTGTGTCGCCGGATTGGACAGTACTGGCTGGTCAAAACTAGAGGTATAAGAACATTGCCCCCCAAAACTTATGCTGCAATTTGATGGCATAGAGCTCTGTTTTGTTTGTGAGAAAGGGTAGTTAAAATAATAGATTATATAATTAGTCCCATTGAATATCCTCTGGTTAGGAAGGGGATACGTAGCAGCGTTGCCGGAGCCGTTCGTTAGAAAAACTATCTGTATTGGACTTCCATTATTCGGATAATTCTGGTTTATATAATTGATGAGCTCGGAGTATGTCGTCTGCGTTCCTGGGCTCTCGGAAGTCAATATCTTGCCAGAGTAGCATTCAAACAGGTTATTCAGTCCAGAAGTTATTATCTGTTGCCCGACGTTTGCATTGGATCCCTGGAAAAGGTTGAAGCATGATGCTGCCTTTGAATAAAGCTGCTCCCCAAGTGTTGAGGTGTCCTGTGCGTTTACATTCGACTGCTGTATGCACGAAGCCTGAACGGAAGAGGAGAGTGACGTTGTGAAGGCATTATTGTTCTCAATAAGGAAAAGATTCGCAAGATATTGTGCAGGATAAAGAAAATTGTTCAGCACGTTGTACTCCACGAATGAGAAATAGCATTTTCCTCCAAACTGGGCGGCGCCCACAGAGGTCAAGAACGATAGACTGAAAATTACCAGTATGACACCTCCTATAACAATTATGATGAGCGAGACGACAACCAGAAGTATTCCTTGTTCCATCATCTACCACCAAACATATTAGAGAAGAATAGGAATGGGGACGTTCCATTCGAAATGGAATAGTACAGCAGAAGTACTATCGTTATCACGACTATAACGCTCGCGATTACAATAATCATCCAGACCATTCTCCATTCTACACTACCTTTTTTATTCATATTACTGTCCTATACACGGCGGGCAGAACTTACTGTCGCCCGGTATACACGTCGGTATATTTATTGCGCAGTTCTGTATGTCTGTGGCGTTATTTGCGACAATAGTGCTCTGGTCGCAGCTCTCGAGGGCTGCCGTATTTGCTGGTGATAAGTTTTTACAGTTTTGCAGCACACTCTGCGGCGGATTACTTATGCACGACTGGAAATTAGAATTGCATTGCCCGTTCACACAGTTATCATATGCACACCAGTTAGTTATACATGTAGTATTCGCCGTTGCCTGGGCGTAACACGCGTCAGTCAGGTAACACCTGAATAGTGGCGTTCCTTCCATTCTGTTAGGATACCCAAATTGGGCCTGGGTGAACTGGTTCTCGAGAATATTGTTATTATTGCAGCCAATCGGGAATACCGATGAAAAATTCTGATAGAATATAAAGAACATTATAAGTGAGATCACGAGGGCTAGAATGACTTCATACCATATGAACTCCTCAGTATTTGTAGCCATGTAATAATTAACTTTTGAAACAATTTAAGTCTAAAAGGCAATGCAAAGAACACAAAAACAAGTAGAAAATTAGTTTGTAAGATTTGATGCCCTCATTAGGACCTCAAACCATTTGTACTGGCCGTTCTCCACGATGAAGTATGAACCCAAGACATCCATATTCTTAAACACCTTTTTCGCACGCATCTCTGCCATCTTTTTCTTGCTTATGGACAGGTTGAAGTATAGACCGGTCTTGCTCGGTTTTCTTGCGTGTATCGGTCTCGGCCTTCTGAAGCTGCCTTTAGCGACTCGCATCCTAACGACTATATAACCCTGCTTAGCTTTGTACCCAAGCATCTTCGCTCTCGTCAAGCGTGTCGGTCTTTCAATTCTCATGACGAGAGGCTCTTTCTCGACTGTCAACAAAAGTTCTCTTTTAAGGGCCTTGTTCTTAAAAAGCTGTCTTTCATTATCCTGTATGTACTTAAATGATCCCATAAAAGATAAATATCAATCTTAGGGTATAAATATGTTATTATTTTAAAACACCTGCCGCAAAACTCGTCAAAATCAGCCGGTAACTGTGCCGGTTATCTGTATATGGGGGTGCATAGAAGTGTTCGAAGGCGTATAATATATTTGCACGGTCGCAGAAAACGGCGATACTAATGAGATACTCAGATTGCACTCCGAACTGCCAAGGTTGGGAAGGTAATCGGTTGTGCACACAAATCCGCTCTGATTTATAGCACCCTCTAAAAAGAAAATGTTAGTTACATTTATGTTCTCATTCAAAAGATTTTGGAAGCTCAGATAATAAATGCCCGCGCTTTTCAGGTAACCCTGGCCGACTATTTTAAGCCCTTGGAACCCCGAATACGTTGATGACGGCGTCGTAGAAAATACTTGTGGGTACAAGAGAAACAGCAGTGCCAGTGCTATGGCAATAACCATAAACGCCATGGAGTAGCCTATTATAAGCTCAAGCGTCGCCTGTCCGCGTCTCATACCTAACTTAAAGACCTTCCTATTTATATTAGCCTCTAGGGGGAGTTGAGCCCCCGTCACCTGCTTACGAAGCAGGTGCTCTACCGCTGAGCTATAGAGGCGTATTTTGACCAAGGAGTGCTGCAATATCCGTATAGGATACCTTATCTCCTTGAGATTTAAATCTTTCATGGCATATGCCTGGAAACTAGAGTCTACTCAAATTTCACTTCTTTGCTTATGCTCTTTGCATAGGAGCTGCTGCTTACAACGTGCTTATCTACTCCGAAGCTCTTTCCACAGAAGAAACATTTTACATAGCCGGAGGCGTTGGTGTGTCGGAATTTACCGCACTTTGGACAGCGAACTATACGGTCGCTCATATATTAAATGGACAGCAGATCTTTCGCTATCTCATTGAATCCCTTAGAAGCCGGACTTCTTTTATTCTGGAACACAATCGGCGTGCCGGCTTTTAGAGCCTCAAAAACGTTTAAATCATCAGGTACTTCCCATATTTTTTCTATCTCAAGGACTTTTTTTATCTCATCTTCGCTCATTGCGCCTTTCACCTTTTTATTAACCCGGTTTAGGACTAGTCCGAGCACATTTACACCGGATGCACGGCTTTCATAGTCTAGTTTTTTCGCTTCTATAATAGAGGCTATCTCAGGCATTGAAACAAGCAGGGTATTCACGTTCTTTACGAACCTTAGAAAATCTACGGATGATGAAGGTTTTGAATCAAGTATTATAAAGTCGAAATCCTCCGAAATACGATTAAGGTGATAAAATAGATTTATCAGCTTATATTTTGCATTCCCATCCCCTTTATCCTTGAAGACCCTTGATGGCAATATACTCAATCCCGGAAAATCAGTCTTGTATATCGCATTCACAATGCCTATTTTTCCATTTAGAACGTCTTCGAGTGAGTATTTGTATCCGACCAAACCATAGTACACCGCGACGTGCGGTGTCTCCAAGTTGGCGTCGACGATTAAAACTCTGTTGCCAAGCACAGACAGTGCCGCGGCAATATTAACAGACACAGTCGTTTTGCCTACTCCTCCCTTCGGGCTCATTACTGTTATTATTTTTGCGGGCATACGTTCTATTTTATATACAAATAATACCCGATGCATTAATATATATTAGACATCAAGGTTCTCTATGGAAAAGAGCGCTTCAAAATGCTTTACCTGTGGCAGGGAAGCGTATTTTTATTCAGCGTACCTGAAACAGAACCTATGCAAAAAGCACTTTGAGAAAATGCTCATAAGGCGGGTGCGCAGTGCATTGATATCGAAGGGATACAAACAGAAGGCATTTAGAATGACCGATGACGGCTCTGCAGCATATAGGATGCTAAAGTTTGTCTTTAAAAAAGACGATAACGGTACGGTTACGTTGGAGAATTCGGTTCTGGAGGACTTTGCCCTTGCCGTGCTTGAATATTTCCTCGCAAAAAAGAAGCCTGCCCATCAGATAGGCTTAAAGACCCGCTTTAATCCTCTATACCAGGTTTCAGAGGAAGAACTGTACGCCTTCCTGGACATGAAAGGAATAAAATACAAGAAAAGGACACATGGGGGGCGTGAGGGCTACCTCCTTGATTTCATGAAGGACGTGGAGAAGCGTCGGCCGGGAGGAATGCTTTCTGCAGTCAAGATGGGCGAGAAGATAGGTGTGATCTAAGCCCGTGTATAATACTTCTTTTCGGTGAATATACCCCAGCTAAATTTACCGGATTCGTTTACTTTCTCAACCGTTACATAACCTCTCTTTAATGCTATTGAAAGGTAATGGTAGACCAGTCTCTTCGAAAGGAGAGGGTATTTCTCTTTAAGGGTATTGAATAATTGGTATCCTGTCAAACGCTTTCCAGAAAGTTCGTTTATTATATCTGACAGCAATTCTTCATTTATTTTTTTCACCATACTTAAGTGGACGTGCATGCCGGCGCAATATTATTTATCGCCAGGCAGACATAATGCAGTAGATCTTGCACAGCGGTTGATTCGGTGGAAAACCCACCTATTTTATAATACTGCACTCCGACCCCTCCAAAAAGTACGAATGGGACTTTAGACTGCGAAAAAGTCGAGAATACCTCCATAGCGGCCGCAGGAGCGTTTATCGTCTGGCCCTCGTTATAGGCGCTGACATTCAGATCCCACGCGCAAAAATATGGGCTTTGAAACGTATAATTCTCTACCGAACCCGTGCCGAATCTCGAAGTGACATTTTGGAATGCCTGGTATTCCGTTGCGCAGCTGCTGCAATCGTTTGCATAATAAAACACCATCACGGACTTGTTTTGGGTGCACATTCCGGAGATATTTATGTTCGCAGTCTGGAATGCATAAGTGGAGTTTAGAGAATTTATATCCAAGAAAAGAAAGACGCTCAGCATGCCAAAGAATATTATTATCGCTGAATAAATCAGTATGATTCTTTTCCCCCGCTTAACCTTGAACATAAAAAGAAACATTTAGATTGTTTGTATTTGCCATTGTGCACATGTTATTGCTATTGTTCACGCATATATTCTGCACATTTGCAGCCATGTTGTTATATATCCCCGAATAGGTCTGTGTCTTGAAATCGCTTATATTAGAAATCATATTAAATATATTTAGAGTCGAATTACAAGCCGGCGCAAGTGGGTAAGAATAGACGGGAAATTCGAAAGGAACGCTTAGAGAGAACGGAAATGTTATAGCGCTGCCATTAAGTGTTTCTAATACTTCCAAAGGCATCTGTTTTAGATTTATTAATGCGTTTATCATCGATGACTCACTGCTATTAGTCGAATTGAGGAGATTGACATCATATATGAACGGCGCGAAAATGGAGGAGGAATTAACCGAAGAAGGGGGATTTATCTCGCTTAAAAGGCTGGCGTAGTACCCATCTATGTATGTTTTTGTCTGATTAAAAACAGATGCCGCCAGGCTGTAATTTAGGTATTTGTCCGTCAAGGTATAAAGTGAGTCTTTCACTGCCACGCATCCCGAAATGTTATTATACAGACTGCACAGTGTGTACTTTCCGACATTAGAGACTATCATGTTATACAAGCTAAACATACTGGCGTTTTCCATTGCAAGCAAGGGGGGAATTGTGTAGAATTGGGGGACAATCCCGTATTTGCAGTTTATTATCATCTCGTTGTTATTAGTTAAGTTGTAAAAACCAGCTAGATTTGTGCCTGTGCTAAAACCGTATCTGCCCAGAAATGCCGCCTCTGCAAGGCTGTTTGCGCTGTTTACGTGCGTAGCCGTGCCATTCACTCCACTGCCGTTATTTGAGAAGGGGTTTAGGTTTATCGGCGGATAAAAGTAGACAAGTATTGTAAAAAAGGTACATAAAAATAATATCACTGCCAGTATAATGGTAAACCTGCTATCTCTGTTCATAGTTTTTTAGAATCCCGTATCTCCTTCGCCAGAATATCTGGACTGTTCTCTACGCGATTTATGCCGAGCATACTATAAGAATCCAGTTTTCCGTTTGATATGGTCACCTTAAAATGGCCTTGTGCGTTTTGGGACACTGCCATATTCAATTCCTTTCCAAACGCGTTAAATATCTTTTTAATTATCGCAGCCAGATCGAAAAGCCTGGAGGAGTCACAGAGTTTAAATTGAAGATGCTGCCTTGGAGCAATCACCAGCTCGAATCCATATTTAGGGGCGAAAGGCACGTATACGACGAAATTTTCTGTTTTATAAACCTCACGGTTGCCTGAGTTCTTTATGGATTCGCATCCAAAACATAGTTTTCCCTCCTTTTTCGGTATTTTCGTAATGATCAGATCGAAGTAACCATGTCCCCCCGAGCTCCTGGATATAACCAGATTCTCACCGAGCTTATAGGGTTCCAGTTCGTTTTCACGCTCCGGTTGCAGATCATTCACGCGGTTTACAAGTATATTCAGAAGTTTCTCTATCTCCTCAACACCGTATGCCATCAGGTTGTTCTCATGCTTCTCGCTATCAACCAATATTTCTTCATACCCGTCTGCATTCGACGACTTGAAGAAGTCCCCGACTAATTCATATTTTGATGGTTGAACGTCGTCTTTTATCTCATAGATCCTTACAAAACCCTTCAGGAATTCCACGGAACTTATTGCTTTGTCTTTAGTAGTACAAGCCCTGCACTCATCAGTTTTTTTGGTTATCAGCGTAAAAACAAGCGATTCCGGGTCAAGCCTGAACTCATTCATATCAAACTACCCCTTTTATCCTGCCGATAATCTGCGCATATGCAGGCCTAGTTATAAGCAGCCCGACGAGCGAAGCAAGTATAGTCGTAAGTGCGAAGCCGGTAAACAGGCTTGCGCTCGAGAAAAGCAGAGGGAACATTATGGCCGAGAACGAGAAGAACGACACGAATATTATGAAGAACGCCCTCTTCACTCTCTTCTTTACGGAAGTGTATTCCGACTGTGCCGCACCCCTTATTATTTCATCCGTTATTATTATCTGATCGTCGACGGATATACCTATACTGGCGATTATACCCGCTATGCTGGGTATGTCAAGTGTCCAGTGGATAAGTGCAGCTACACCTATAACAATAAAGATCTCTGCGATACTGGTAAGGAGTATCAGTGAAGAGACCCTGAAATCCATGTATCTTAGGAACACAATTATACTTATAGCAACAAATGCCGCGAGAAGCAGAATGTAAATCTCGGATATAAACTGTGAACCAGTACTGGACGAAACGGACTGTATGGAAATTACCTTTATAGGGGTTGGAAGGCTCCCGCTTTCAAATACGGATTGCAGGGTTTTCATTTGGGCCAGAGCTTGCTGATAAGTTTGAGCGGATCCGCTTATCTGTATCGTTTGTTCTGCCTGTCCTTTTAAGTTTGCGGCTATCAACAGGGAAGATGTTTGTTTACCATTAAGGTAAAGCACTATAGGTGCGCTCAGGTAACCATTTGCATTTACAGACAGGTTTTTCGTCGCCGAAGCGAAGTTTTGGGCAGCCTGGCTGCTCAGTTCTATGCCAAAGTCAAACTGGTAAGCGCCATTGTTCAGAGATGGCATAAGCTCGCCGCCGTATGGACAGCTCGACGTCAGACACACCTTTAGTATCCCCTCATTTTTATTTGTACTGTTGAAAACAGTCTGATTATTGATTTTAGCGTAAAATATCCCCTGATTTTGGATCAGTGATAGTGCCTGACTCTCTCCCACATTTGGCATACTGACCATTATGAACGAACCTTGCGAGAGGGTCTGTATGACATTTACGGTTATCCCGCTTATACCAAAGGTATTCAGGCGTGTTTCAAGTATACTCTGCAGGTCTGATATCACTGAACTGTTGGTAGTCTTTGTAGAATTAGGGGCGACAGTTATTTGTGTTCCGCCGATTATATCAAGTCCATAATTAAGATTGGTTGACTGTACATCCTGTACCTGGATAGAGGTGGAATTAAGCATCGTGTCTTTTGTGATGAAGATATTGACGGTTCCGCTATTGTAAACATAAGGGAATACCTGATTTTTGTACCCAAGCACGAGAGTCGCATTTATCTGAGCGGTTTTGTTTAAAAGAGAATAAAATTGTTGTGCATTGCTGATGCTTATGCCGTTTATCGAGGTTATAATGGAGCCGGTGGAAAGCGATGTGGATCCAAGTGCACTTAGGTTTCCGAGGAATGAGTTTGTGGATAAGTAGATTACCTGTGCGCCGCTAACCCCAGTTATGTTCGGTTGTATTGCGAGAAACGCTACTGCTATCGCCACTAGCATGACTATAACCCTCCAGTCTTTCAGTAATTGTTTAAAATCCGTCATACTGCCTTGCTTTCTCCAGCGGTCTCCTTGTAATTCATCCCTGCCAATTGTATAGATCCATTCAATATCCAGACGGTGAAGTCATCGAACAGGACTCCAAATATAAGAATTACAGCAATATTCTGTATTATTGCATTGGAGGTGCCGAAGAACAGCACTATGAATGTTATGAGCGCGGCGGCGTCCATTGTAAGCGAAGTCTTTATGGTATGTATAAGACGATATTTCATGCTAGCTTCTCCTCTCTTTAAGATATTCGTGGCGAGTATGATGTTTCTATCTGCAGAGTAACCCATTATCATCAGTATACCGGCTATAGATGCGGTGGAAAAGCTTATGCCGAGGAGGTCAAGCACCCCGACAACGTTTATGACATCGCTGACAATACTTATAACATTCGAAAGTGCCTGGGAATAATTTCTGAAATAGAACAGAGAAACTGCAGCTACTAGGACAAATGCCATACCAAGTAAGATAAGGGAATCATATATCGCACCCTGTGCTATCTCTGCGCTTACGAAATCGATGTTAGAATTTGCGGATGTCAGTTTTATGCCGAATAGCGTCTCTGCAGCATCGGTTAACTGCGTTGCATTTATGTTTTTGCCGGCGGTTATGGAATAACCGGTTATCGCATTTGAAAGCGGAGAGTGCAGGACTGCAACAGAAACCGGGCTCCCGAGGGCGCTGGATAGATTTGAGGTTATAAATGAGGGCGACACGCTTTGGTTCGTGTTTATTGATAGTGATATCCCGCCCGCAAGGGAGATGTCCTCATTGACCAATTGGCCTCCGCTTGTGAAATAGTGGTATGCTATAGATCCGGCGAAGAATATAATAAACGCCAGTGGTATGAACGCCATCTTTTTATAGTTCTTCAGGTAATATCCAACTACTTTATCTATCGAAGCATTTAGAGTCTTCCTTATACCCTTCATAAAAGTCTATAAATCCGATGTATTTATACTATAAAAAAGTTTTTTAAGAACCGGGTGCCGTTAATGTGCGGACTGACTCGTGCTTTTAAATGGTTTTATGGTGTAAAGGCTGCTGATTTCATCACTGCTCTGTTTCTTTATTTCGCGGTATGCAGCAGTCATTACTTCCTTGAATGGTTCTCTCCACGCGTCTCCCTGTGGGTGCAAATAACCGACAGCCTTTAGCATTTTTTCGTTGAGATTCTTTGGGCAGAATTTATAAACATCGCCCTTCAATATATAAAGGTTGAACGCTTTAACGCCATTCTTGTATTCCACGCCATCAAATCTCTCCGTGAATTCAGAGACAAGCCTTTCTCTCTCATCATCGCTTAAACCCCCTGCATTCAGCGCCAATGAAAATCTGACCTCATCAATATCATTAAGTATCAGATTAATGTGCTTGTTTTTGCAGATAGTCTCGACCTTATTTATTTTTGAACGTATGTTCGAGAACCTCTCCCAATATTCTGATATGTTTATAGTTTCGACTTCTATAAACTCGCACACCCGTTTATCGCCATCCTTGTAAATGAGTGCCAAGTCTACCGCCCAGGTGAAAGCATGGTCTTTGTACTCGATGCCAGACGGCATGTGCCTGTTATGCCTGTTATGTCTATGGCGCTCTTTTTGGTATTTTTTGGCTTTGAATGTTTCAATATATTTTAAAGGGTATTCCATTTCCACCCAGCCAACGTTTCGCGTTGTCTCCAAGTACCTATAAAGCGATAACTGTACCAAACCGTGCTTTAATCCTATAGCAGAACTTCTATCGACTAAATCAGAAACAAGTATGGTATCCAGGCTCTTATCTCCTGCGTTCGGTGCCATAAGTGTTAATTAGTATATGAATGGGTATCATATTAATACTATGCATTTTTTAGGATATCCTATGAGGGGGCAGTTCTCCGTAGAGTTTGTTATAGACTTAAGCTTCGTGATAGGGATCGTTGCGTTTATAGCCGTTTTCTTTGCGAATGTAGCCAATATAAATTATGCTGCAGTCTCTATGAATTCCATCTGCACGCAGATAGCGCAGGGGATAAACTCCGTTTCAAATTCGGGAGGGTTATCTACGGTGACAGATCTTGATTTATTGAATATGAGTAACCTGCAAGGTGTGCAGTCCTACAACGTCAGTATCTCCAAGGGGATAATAATAGTCTACCTGACAAGTGTAGGCTCAAAACCAGCCGCCCTGATATCTAACACAAATATAGTATCCTGCGGTTCCGATACACTCGCTACTGCAAACGAATCATTTTTATCATCAAATCTGGCGATATTTAAAAACCAGAGCACGATAACCCTGGAATATCTTTCTGGCAATTATACGCTTATAGCCGGCTCAACAAAAACAACAACGGCATATCCAGTGACCATTGACGGAGGCGGATTTGTTGGCAATACCAGCCTTTCGCTCCTTTATCCGAATGGGACTATCGGAATTTTAAAATACTACACTTCTCCATTCAGCTATAATTCTACGCTATTGATCGGAGGGCTTTCCGCCGGCGATTATGGGTTTTATCTTACGGAACTGGCTAATCCATCTGTGTACGTTGAGTTGCCCTTAGCGAAGAGTTAGGTGTGCTTTTTCAGTTCTTTCACAAATGCTTAAATACTTGAAATTTATCTAAACTTTATGCAAAGAAAAGCACAGTCAGCATTAGAATACATGATGACATATGGCTGGGCCATATTAATCATTGTGATAGTAGCTGCTGTTTTGTATTCGTTGGGTATATTTAACCCAACGGCAAGTACTGGACCTGCAGTAACTGGCTTTACGCCATTTAATGCAATAGCACAGACTTGTGGACCTACAAAGGGATTGCAAATACAATTTGGTAATGACGCAGGTTCTACGGCGACCATAAATTGGATTGCAGTCACGACCGGGACAGGGCTCTCAGCCGCTTCAGCCAATGGTACAAAAGTATTGGTAGGAAGTACTTGGTATCTTTCAGGAGGGGGAGCCGTTACTAGTGGAAATTCATTTATAGTGAACACCACTAGTTTTGGTGGAGAAACGTGCCCAACGACCGGTGGACACTATAGTGCAACGGTGGAAATAGGATATTCTACCTCGTCCAGCTTAGGTACTGTAAAACAGGTTGCTACAGGAACCGTTTCAGGAACGGTGTCTAGTACATAGGCAATAAACCTTTTTATTTTTGTCCCTATTTTAGGGCGCTTTCTTTTTTAGTCTGATTTAGAATCGGTTTTTATAATCCTAGTGGTTTTAGTGCATCAGCCGCGATACGGCTTCTACTATGCTTTGCTGTGTTGTATCCATCTGGGCTGCACTCTCATACGGATGCCGCGGCCACATAAATCCCTTGAGGACTTCCCCCTTTTTTCTCGGGATAACATGAACGTGAAGGTGCGGTACACTCTGGCTGACCTCGTTATTCATTATCAGTAGTACGCCGTCACAGTGCATGGCGTCCATAACTGCCTTGGAAAGTAACTTCACGTTTTTAAACAGCTTTTCAACCAATTCATCCGGTGCGCTCATTATCGTTTTGAAGTGCTGCTTCGGCACCAACAAGCAGTGGCCGTGAAAGACCGGCCTGCTGTCCAAAAATGCCAGCGAATCCTCGTCTTGAAAGACTATCTTTGAGCCCGCAGTTTTATTTGCTATCGAACAGAATGCACATTCCTCATCCATAGTCTATTCTCTACCAGCCTTCTTTAAAAGTGAAATCACTTCCCTATCAGAAACCTGTGGGAAATCTTCGTATACCGCACCAACTGCAAAAAAGGGATAAGGAGTATCTAGGACCACTACTTCATCCACTTCGCGACGAATTTTATCCAACACCTCGGAAGGTCCGGTAGGCACCGCGAATATAATCTTCTTCGGGTGTCTTTTCTTTATGAACCTTATGGCGGCGATTGCTGTAAGTCCGGTCGCCGTTCCGTCATCTGCCATTATGACAGTTCTTTTTTTGAGGTCAGGGAATCTTTTATTACCACGATACTTCTTTTCTCTTCTTATTACCTCTTTCAGCTCCCTGGACTTCACCCGGTTTAATTCCTTTTCGGATACCTGCAGATAAGTTATCCCTTCAGTGTCGAGTACTACTGAGCCATCGCTCGCTATCGCGCCCATCGCAGTCTCGGGATCCGACGGAAAACCAAGTTTTCGCACAATGACTATGTCCAGCCCCGTTTTCAGTGCCATAGCGAGTTCGTACCCTATGACTACTCCTCCGCGCGGTATTGCTATGATTATGCTGTCCTTATCTTTATAAATTGAAAGTTTTTCAGCTAATATCTTACCCGCTTCTTCCCTATTCTTGAACATAAACCGCTCTAAAATAGCACCACTTAAACTGAACACCGTGCTTAATAATAAACACTCTGAACCAGCTAATTGAATATTTAATCTATTGCAGCGATGTACGCATGCCGCAGTTATAGTTTCATCCGGATCTGAGCTTACGGCTTATTTATCTGCCCAGATACCAAATCTTTTAGCCAAGAATATACCGATTATGCCTCCGATAACAACTACTATTGCCATTAATGCATACTCAATATAAGCCACTTGATCCGTTCCGGCCGGGATGCCAGATACACCTGATTTATTAGAGGTGATATTATTTTGTAATGCTTGATAAAAAGCTTGATAGCTTTTGCTATAACCTGTCGTGGCGTATACTTGTACTGCAGACGTATTAGCAGGGACATTCAATGAATAAGTTCCATTTACTATAGCCGGCGTCATTTGTAGTACTTTTTTATCACTGCCCAGAAAGATTACATATGTATAAGCAGACGCATTCGTTGAGGATAAGACTACTTTTTTGGTCGTAATATTTGGTTCCAAGATGTCAGGACCATGCGTTCCAAGCTGTAGCGACGAATTGAAACCGTACAGCGTCTCCGGCCATATTGGAGTATCGATTATCGGTGGAGACGATTCGCTAAATAAAAGCCTGCCCTTATTGATAGATGAATTTTGGACGTTCCCCTGGATACCCCATAAATCTATTCCCCGTGCGATAGTCGCATTGCCATTCCACCAATTCTCACCCACGGCATTCAATTGAAGCGTATTTGCCGGAATCCACCGTCCATTAACTCTGAATTCCATAGCTAGGGGTATATCTATTGGATTCGTGATATTTACGCTCGCACCCCAATCTGTGAGAGTTTCCAAACCTAGGTCAGCTCCCGAATTCGCTATCGCAGAAGTAGTATTGAAGTAACCACTCAATGCCCCTTCTCGGATAGGGACGCCATTCACAAGAAACGCCCAGGTAGTATTTGATATCAACTCCATCGTAAAATTGTAATAATCTCCTGGGATAAGGGAGTAATTTAAATCCGTTCCTCCCGGGTTTCCTACGGATTGGATATTAGAAAAGATGCCCCAGCCTGCATAAGAAACGTTCATGTGTCCTTTCCAGTCGTTAAAACCAATCTGCGCCCACCAGGACTTAGTAGAACCAGAATATCCCTCTCCGATCCATATCGACAATGGCGTCGGAGCAGAGTAATTTGGAGCCTTTAGGATGAATGACATTCCCGTATTATTCGGCGTTGTGGGTGGTCCAAGATTTACTGCAAATTGGGGAGGGTACATTATAAGAGAAGCGATGCTGGCAGTAATTGACGCGTTATAGAGGTTATACGCAAAGTAGACAGGTGTTGTTCCCTTATTATGTACGGTTATGGCTATGGGCGTCGCATTCGATAGAAAGTTGATGCAGCCAAAACTATGCCCGGGAGTGACGATCACATAATCAAAAGGCATACCGGTCAGGGAACCGTTATAGAGTATATTATTTCCTTGAGTGACCAGAATTGATGCGGTTCCACTATAAACACCAAAACTTAAACCGGACTCTCCTTCGTAGATGTTCTGTGAAAATTCTTCTGACATTCCGCCGGGAATCTGCGTGTAGGGATTGTAGTGCTGTGAGGCAGGATATCCGGTAGTTGCATTATTTGTTCTCGTGCATGAAGACGCACTGGTTGAGGCAGTGTATGAATGGTTTGTAACCGTGACTGTTACCGTTGTAGATATTGATGAGGTCTGTCCATTTGATTGATGTGCAGTAGCAGTTATGTTATATGTACCGCTATTCAAATACGCATGTGAAGCCGGAAACCAGCCGGTAGATGTAATGTTGTCGCCCCAAGTCCAGGTGATGGACACTATCGAACATCCGGATCCTGGAGTCACAACACCATTAACACTGACCGAAGATCCATTGATTACGGGAGCAGAGAGCGATATAATCGGAGGACTACAGGCGCCAGATCCACTGCTTGAATACGCTGTCGAATTTGGATTATTCGTTTCTAGAAAGTTGATATTTTTAATGCCTGCTAAATTTGCGTCAGGTGATAAAAGAGATTCGGACTGAACTGTATAAAGAAAGACAAATACTAACGCGATAAGCACAATAATTAGCATTACGGGTAATAAGATGCTAGTTATCCTTCCCATAAAAAACAAAGGGCATTACTTTATTTAAGTTTAATCTTAAAACATAAGCATCACTATCAAGAATACCTGCCATTTTTATTTTTTTTGTAGAGGGTACTCCAATTTTAAAATTTACAGCACATCATCTCCTGATTCAAGTGCTTCATGGGGACTTAGAATGAGGTCTTAC
>JAJZNV010000014.1 GCA_021852265.1 Nanobdellota archaeon | reverse complement strand
ATATAAAGATATTAAACGGAACCGGGAGAAGCAGGAGACTTTTCACGCTAAAAAATAGTGGTTCAATACAATAAAATTAAAGCAACCCCCTCCGTCTACCCGCAAATAGTTTTTGTTTTTATAAAGATATGGAACACTTCTCTTACATCGAGTGAAGTAGGGGCATTATACAATTCTTCTGTTCCAAATTTTGCGAAATAATCACAGTTTGTACATCTACCGTATGAAAGAGCCTTAAGATTTAATCGTTTCAGTTTTATTTGCAGGCTTTTCTTTTACCGGTTTCTTTTTAGTTAATTCTTCTTTCTTAGGTTTGCATGCAGGATTAACACAAAATATGTATGTCCTCTTACTTTCTTTGCCCCGCCATTCTATCATGTGTATACCACACTTTGTACAGGTCTGGGGTGAAATGAATATGTACCCAGATTGCGGTAGTGGCATACCAAAATGGCATTTAGGATATCCCGAGCAGCCAACAAACCTCTTGTGGGTCTTCTTTGAGATTATCATCTTAAGATTGTCACCGCTTCTAGGACATTTCCCAAAAACATATTGCTGTAATAACGCTTTGTGCATCAGTTCTTTTATCTCTTTTTTCTTGCTAACTAATTTGGATAGAACTTCTCTGACCATTTGTCTAGAATCGTCGACTACTTCCTTCTTTGATTTTTTACCAGTTTCCACGGCTTTCATCTCTTCTTCTAATGATGCCGTCAATTTAGGGCCTGTAAGCTCTTCAGATATTTTCTTAAGGTTTTCTATAACGCCAAATGCCATCTCACTTGGTATAAGTGTTCTGCTCGCAGAGATATAGCGTCTTTCCATAAGCTTCTTTAATATCTCTGGACGTGTGGCTTTTGTACCGAGGTGGAAATCTTCCATAAGCTTTATCATTCCACCTTGTGAATAGTGTGCCGGGGGAGTAGTCTCATCCTCTAACTCATCCATAGACTTTATTTTCAGTGCATCACCCTCTGCTACATTCGGGAGTATACTCTCTTCATACTTTGAGTAAGTGTAGATAGTTCTCCAGCCAGGTATTATTGCTCTAGAACCATGGGCCGCGAACTCTTTCCCGCCCACAATAATTTTTAAGCCTATAAGTTCTTCTTTGGAAGGATTAGCTAGCGTAGCAAGAAATCTCCTAACGATTAGATCAAATATCTTTGCTTCCTGTGCCGGAAGTTTCTCTTTAGGAAGCATAACCGGATGTATCGGAGGGTGGTCCTTCGCCTCTTTTCCCTTAGTAGGGTGCAGGGCCGTTTTTGTTATCTCTTGCACAAACTTGCTATAGGAACTGGACTTGTTTAATTCGGATAATATTTCGTTTAAGTCGAGGGTAGGGGGGTAGGCTTCACTATCGGTACGTGGATAAGAAACATAACCTTTCATATAGAGACCCTGTACTATCCTCATAGCATTAGGCACACTGAAACCTATCGCGGCAGCGCTTCTAAGAAATCCGGTCGTATTGAATGGTTTTGGTGGCAAAACCTCCCTTATACGTTTGGTTATGGACTTGACTTTTGCAGTCTTCTCCTTCTTTGTCTTTCTTAGTTCTGTCGCCAACTTAGTTTCAAATATCTTGCCTTCCACAGATTCGGCATCAAAATCTCCTTTGCTAGAGGACAATTTTGCTATAAATCTCCAGTATTTTTGTGGTTTGAATGCCCTTCTCTCCGCATCTCTATCAACAATCAATGTTAGGGTTGGCGTCTGGACCCTTCCAACAGAAAGGAACGCATTTCCGAGTCGCTCTGCAGCGAGGGATATAAATCGCGTCAGTACCGCACCTATTATCAGATCTATCTCTCTTCTAGCATCGGCACTGTCTGATAGATTCTTATCCGGACGTTTTAAACTACTAAATGCCTCGTGTAGCTCTTTAGCCGTGAGCGATGAAAAAACACTTCTGTAAATCTGCAGAGACTTGTTTGCGCTTTTTGCAACGTCGATTGCTTCAAATCCTATCGATTCTCCCTCCGTGTCATAGTCTGTTGCAATTATAACTTTACTGGCCTTTTTTGCGAATTTTTCTATCACCTTAATGTTATCTAAAGCTGTCGGAGTATATTCTAGATCAGCGTCTATCATTTTATTCAGGGTCTCTTCCGTCCACTTCTTGAATGTTTCTGGATACTTGACCTCTTTTATATGCCCTTTTAATGGAACTATTACAGAGTCCTCTCCGTTTATTTTTGTGAACCAGAATTTAACTAGACCTAGCTCTTCGCTTCTCAGCTTGGATTCAGCGAGATTCTTGGCTATAGTTTCTGCCGCAGTGCTTTTTTCTGCGATTATAAGCTGCATTATAGAGCTTTGAAAATTATCCTATTTAAGTATATCTGTACTTGTTACTCGCATACTTTTTAGCATTTTCGAAACGTTCAAACACGATGAAAGAACAGAAGATTATCACCGTAGCTGACGCGAACGTTTCTACGTATCCGATTGTAGAGGAAATTATTCCGGATAGGAATGCACCGATTACTGCTGATAGCCCTAGAATTGCAGTCCACAATCCTATATAATGTCCTTTGTGCATGTTTTTTATTTCTGTGTATAGTAAGACGGACGAGGATATATTCCAAAGCGCGTATGCGAGTCCAGACACAAGATACGATAATAGGTTAAGCGAAAAGAAATATCTTTGTACAATAAACAATGGCATAACTGCCATAATATAACTTGCTCCTCGTGCCAAAGTGGATATCCTATATGAGCGTTCAAGCATAATCTTACTGATAAAAGATAGTACCAAAACATACACCCCTAACTGTGCAGCATTGTTTATGATGTTTATGGCAAAAATACCGGTGTAGTTTATGGAATGTTCGCTTAAGTAAGGTATATATGAAGAATTAAAGAGATACAAACCCGCATTAAACAATGCAATGGCGGTTAATAGCACGTAGATATTGCGTTTTTTACTATCTTTCATACCAGAATGTATTCTATCTATCAGTGCGTGCCCAGTAAGTATGTAAGGGGTCTTGCTGAGCATATTAAGGATTGCAAAGCTTTTCTTCACAGTTTTAGCGTGGTCTTTTTTAGGGGTGCGTTTGTCTGCGTTTATGAGGAATATAGCCATCACAAGCGATATGACGTTTATAAGTAAAAGAATCAGCAGATACTGCTTAACAAAACCATCGCCTATAAACAAGCCGGGTAACATGCCGGCGAGAGATCCTATTATTGCGAGTACACTGTATCTGCTGAAATACCTAGGTAACGTGCGGCTCCTCCTGTTGGACATTATGAGAATATTTATTGCCGGTGAAGAGGCAGTCGCTATAAATGCATAAATCCCATAAAATGTCTCTATAACCGGAACAAATTCCAGTAAGTAGAATATTATAAGCACCGGAAATAGTCCTATAATCGAAATAAGTATGAAAAGTTTAGTTTTATCCAATTTATCTGTCAGGTCTCCCCACAGCAAAGAGGCCGGTATGCTTATGAGTTCAAATAGCGTTATTGCCATCGCTACGTCAAAAACCGTACCTTTGAGTAAAAGAATATAAAGCGGGAGAATTACGCTAAGTCCTCCCGATATAGCAGATATCGGCAGAATAGTGTACATCCAGGAGGATGAATTGACCATACCAATTTATGCAATCCTTCTTATTTATTGCTTGTTGCTTATTATCGTACCGGCTAATTTTTGCCCTTTAAAATATTTTTTAATGTCACTAAACTCACTTGTAACAATAACGTCTATGCCGCGCTTCTCGCATAGTTTTGCAGCTTCCGGGTCGAATATAAAGTTCATTCCCGGCATTCTGGCGCTTCCGGTTAAGCCGTAAAGTCTGTTAAACGTCATTTTTTTTATCAGCTTCGCATTAAGAAATTTCTCCGGATCCCTATCATAAACGCCGTCTTCTTTTGACATGTTAAAGACGACCTTGGCGCCAACGGCTATTGCAGCATATGCTGCATCATTATCGGTCGTGTCGCCAGGTTTAAAACCGCCGCCTACGACTATGCGCTCTGAAGACAGACTATGTGGGTCTCCTTCAAAATGCGTTCCACCGAGATATTCTGATATTATGAAGGCATTTAGTTGCGTTGCCTTTATTCCGATATTGTGCAGAACCTCTTCCTTTAATCCAAGCAACTTGCCGAAATTTATCCATTCCCTTGCAAGTTTACCACCACCACAGATTATGATAAAAGAGTTTTCTTTGTTTTGTACCAGGTCCTTTAGTTTTTTTAGCTCATTTGTCTTGTTGTAGATAAACGATCCCCCAAGGGATAAAATCACTTTCATATTATCCTCATTAATTTAAAAAGCTACAAGCTTATATTAACTATCATATCTTAAAGACTTATGTGTAGCGGAGTGGAGCAGCCAGGAGTGCTCGCCGGGCTCATAACCCGGAGGTCATAGGTTCAAATCCTATCTCCGCTAATAAACTGCATGTAGTCTACTAACTCATTAAGTATGGAAAAATTTTACATTACTACGCCGATATACTACGCTACTGCGGGCCCGCATATAGGACATGCATTTACCACCATAATAGCCGATGTTTTAGCCAGATGGAATAGGCTCAATGGTAAGGAAGTCTTTTTCTTAGTAGGGACTGATGAACATGGCAGTAAAATAGAGAAATCTGCAAAGGAGGCAGGTATGCCACCAAAAGACTTTGTGGATAAGATTGCTGCAGAGTATGACTCAGTTTGGAAGAAACTTAATATCTCATATGACAAGTTTGTAAGAACAACGGATGAGGCCCATGAAAAGGCAGTTAAGGAATTTGTTTCACTTGTATGGGATAATGAAGATATATACAAATCAAAATATGAGGGCTGGTATTGTCTTCCAGACGAAACGTTCGTGCTAGAAAGTGAATTAAAGGACGGTAAATGCCCGCAGTGTGGCAGACCTGTTCAAAGATTAACCGAGGATGCATATTTCTTCTCCCTTAGCAGATATAGAGATAATTTGCTTTCGCTTTTTGAATCCAACCCAGATTTTGTGATACCAAAATCTAGAGCTAACGAGATAAAAAATATTCTGATGGAGGGATTAAAAGACGTTGATATAACACGTAAATCCGTAAGCTGGGGAATAAAGTTCCCATATGATGAGGGGCAGACGGTTTATGTATGGTTCGATGCACTTGTAAACTATATTAGTGCAATTGGATGGCCGGATGGAAATGGTTTCTCACGATTCTGGCCGGCCGATGTACATCTCGTCGGGAAAGAAATAACTCGATTCCATGCTACGCTCTGGCCCGCTATGCTACTGTCCGCAGATATAGAGCTACCGAATAAGATATTGTCCCATGGATGGTGGACGGTTGAAGGACAGAAAATTAGCAAATCACTTGGGAATGTAATAAATCCCCTGGACATTGTGAATAAATACTCTGCCGATGCACTGCGGTATTTTCTCATACGCGAAAAGCCAGTGTGGGAGGACGGTGACTTCTCTGAGAAGGCCCTAGTCGCTAAGATAAATGGAGAACTTTTGGCGGATCTCGGCAATTTAATCGCAAGGGTGCTTACTCTTGCAGAAAGATTTACGGGTGTATTCGAAGGTGAAGATGAGTTATCCAATCACTTAAATATCTCAAAGATAATCGAGAATTTCGAAAGATACGATGTTAACGGTGCACTTAATGAAATCTGGGCGTTTGTTAGGAGTGTTAACAAATACATTAATGATAAGGAACCGTGGAAATTAACAGGTAAAGCACTCAGCAAAGTATTAAATAACGCGCTTGAGGCCCTTAGAATATTATCCATCCTGCTCTATCCATTTATTCCCTCTTCAGCAGAAAAAATAAGCACTCAATTAGGGCTCAAAATAGGTGTAGTAGATGATTGCAAGATTGGGAAATTCACTGGAAAAGTAAAGCGTGGTGAAAACCTTTTTGATAAGATTGTCGTAAAGGCTTAATTCTTTGTATTGAATATCTTGAAGTCCGTTGCTATCGCTTCATCATCGAATAATAAGATGGGGTTTATATCTATATCGGAAATGTTTGGATTTGAATCCATCAGTTTTGATAGTTTTATAAGAGATTCTATTATCTCATCGAATATTCTGCGTTTAGTAGCAAGTCCGATAAGTCTACCTATCTTCGAATTTCTTAGCTCTTCAATGTCCGAATCAGACAAAGGAGACAAGAGAAATATAGTTTCCTTCAGAAGATTGGCGTATTCCCCTCCAAGTCCGATACCTACCAGGGATCCGAATTGTTTATCTCGGTGCGCTCCTAACAATATCTCTATTTTTGCCTTTTCAACTCTGTTAGCATCTTTGTACAGCTCATACCCAGTTAATTTAACATGGTTTTCGGTAGCCTTGCTCTTTATAGTGTTAAAAGCCTTGAGTAATTCAGTTTCGTCCCTTATTCCAACTATAACGCCACCGATCTCTCCTTTATGAGTGATAGTGTTAGATCCCATCTTCAATACACAGGGGTAACCAATTTTTGCCGCTGCTTTCTTTAGTTCTATATCATTTTTTACTAACACGCCCGGGGTAGTTTTGAATCCAAGTTTATCAAACACAGTTTTCGCAGGGAGTCCGAAAAGGTTCTCTCTCTGGTCCACGGAAATCTTTTTGATTTTGACCTTGTTATATAAGTCATAGGTTGGCGAAGAAAACCTACCATAGTCATAAAGGCCCTTTATTATGTCAACTGCTTCATGAGGATAGTTGTAAGCTGGCATGCCGTTCTCTCTTAAAAATCTTCTTGCCTTCTCGACTCTCGTTCCGCCAAGAAACACCGGCAATAACGGTAATTCTTTGTTTTGGAGTTGTATCTCTGATATCTCCTTTGCAGTTTCAATAGGCATGGACATCTCTTGCGGTGAGAAAAGTACTATTATTGGTTTGTTGAGTCTCGAAACAATCTCAAGAGTCTCCTTATACCTCTCCGCGGTTGCATCTCCTAATACATCTATTGGATTGTGAAGATTGGCTTCTTTTGGCAGTACCTTTGCGAGTTCAGCGATTACATTATTGCTGAATTTTGCAAGTTTTAAGCCGGATGCGCTTAGTGTGTCAGTCGTTATAACGCCCGCTCCTCCAGCATTTGTCACTATTATAACTTCATCACTCTTTATTCTGAGGTATGGCGCATCTCGCATAAAATTAAACAAATCATCTACATTAGATACCGAGACGGCACCAACTCTTTTGAAGGCAAGTTCGTAACTCGTGTTGCTGCCTGCCAATGAGCCAGTATGTGAAGCTACCGCTTCCGCACCCGACTCCGACTTTCCGCCCTTCAAAACAATTATCGGCTTCCTCTTGGACACTTCCAGTGCATTTCTTATGAACTTTTTGCCATCATTTATGCCCTCCAGATACATTGCTATCGCACCAGTTTTTTCATCGGATAAGAGCACCTCAAGCATTTCCGACGCATCGATATCAGTTTCATTTCCTATGCTTATTATCTTGCTGAAACCTATTTTCTCAAGAGTCGCATCATCAACTATTGCGCTAAGCAATGCACCACTCTGTGAGATAAAAGCAGTTCTTCCCTCTATGGGCTTGGAATTCGGGTCTATGAAAGTAGTATTATAATATGGACTGGTGTTTATAATGCCAAGGCAATTTGGACCTATAAGCCTTATTTTTGCAGTTTTCAGGAAATTTTTTATATCCCGTTCGAGTTTTACCCCTTCTCCACCCGATTCTTTAAAGCCGGCACTAATTACAATTGCGAACTTAATCTTTTTCCTCTCACACTCCTTTAGCACCCCCAGCACGCTCACTGCAGGCACGGCAATGACCACCAAATCAATTGGCTCTTTTACATCATTTATTCTAGAATACGCTTTCAACCCCTGTATTTCTTCAGCGATAGGGTTTATAGGAAAAATCTTCCCACGGTATGTTATCCTAAGGTTCTTCAGTATGATACTGCCTACTTTTATAGGATTCCGAGATGCACCGATAACCGCAATGCTCTGCGGATCAAATAATTTTGCAAAGTCCATTCTATATTAGGGTGGTTAAACAATTAAAGGCTTACTGTATTCACTAAGAAGTAGAAAAGTATTTATATAGGTTATTTTCTAGATAATCTCTATAGATTCGATGGAGGTTTAAACAACAATGGAAACTAATGATTTGGAAAAGGATTTAGAACGTCTTCTTTCCGCTTATAGAGAAAAAACAAAGGGGCCTAAAATAAGGTCATTAAATACAGAATTAAATTATCTTGAAGCAAGAAAAGCAGCAGAACCTTATGGAGGACTGCCTACAAATGCATTGCACCAGAAGACGCTGGTAGAAACGGATGAGTGGAAAAGTCCTGAATTGAAAGGTTATTACCCTGCATTTGCGAGGGAAATGTCTATATACCCGAAAGCTGGTGAAACGATGAAGAAAGGGGAAGACGTAATAGACGCCTTAGACGATAACGGAAGAAAATGGGTTTATCCATCTTACTGTATACCCGATGAAGCAATAGGGAAGGCAGGTAAAGCACTCATGGTAAACCCGAGAAAGATCATAGAAGAGGAAAAGGAAGTCACCATAATAGCAAATCCATACAAGGACGTAACAGTCCTTTCAAATTTCCCACAGAGCACGGGCTGGACACAGACATTCGGAGCCGATAATCACGTTTGGCGTTTGAGTGGCGCAGGCGTGCGGCCTTTGCTTCGCGACTTCGATGGCTTCGGCGGCTGCGGCGATAGGCGTGACGTTGGTGTCGGCTATAGGTTTGGCTTTTGGTTCGGGGTGGGCTATGAAAGCCTCATAGAGGCTCCGCAAAATTTGGAATCGCTTACAATCGGTAAACTACTTGAAACTTTAAAGAAGCACTGAAAATTATAAATTAAGATATCTCATCGGCCCAGATATGTATTTATATTAGCCAGAATCTATTAAAAGTGTATAAGTAGAGGTGTGTAAACTAAAAAATAAATGACAGAAGTTTGTTCGGTTTGTGGATTACCAAAAGATCTGTGTATCTGTGGTACAATTTCTCAGGAAAGCCAAAAAATCAGAGTATACACCAAACGCGTTTCTTTTAAGAAGGTTGTGACTATCGTGAGCGGTATAGATCCTAAGGTTGCAGACCTAAAATCTATAGCAAAACAGCTTAAGAACAAGCTCGCCTGCGGCGGGACCTTTAAAGAAGACCTGATAGAATTGCAGGGAGACCACACCGACAAGGTCAAAAAAATGTTAGTAGAATACGGTTTTCCGGAATCAGCATTCCTATAAGTATCTGTAAATTAATTCATCAAGCGTACGGTTTTTGCAAAATATTAATATACTAAAATAGACTAATATAATCTGATGGGGCGACAGCAAGAATTCGTTCTATGGTTCAAGGACATAAGCAAGGATGATGTTCTTCTAGTCGGTGGCAAATCTGCTAACCTAGGTGAAATGGTGTCATCTACAGACGTACCAGTACCAAATGGGTTTTCTACAACTGCATACGCTTTTAATGAATTCATGCAATCGAACTCTCTTGACACGAAAGTGCGTGAAATTCTAAGAGGCATAGATGAGGAGGATAGCAAACAGCTTGATTCCGCCAGCAGAAGGATACGTTCACTGATAATGGGCGGAGAATTACAAAAAGCGCTAGTCAAAAAGATATCCGAATATTATAAAATCTTGATTGACAAAGAAAAACAGGAGTTCGTGGCGATACGTTCATCTGCAACTTCGGAGGACCTTCCAAATGCAAGTTTTGCAGGAGAGCAGGAGACCTACCTAAATATAAGAGGGACTGACGGGGTACTTAAAAAAATAAAGGAGTGTTATTCAAGTTTATTCACAGCACGGGCCATATACTATCGAATAAAGAACGGATTCGGGAATGCAAGGATTGCACTGGCCGTTGCTGTACAAAGACAGGTATTCTCGGAGACTGCAGGAGTGATATTTACTTTGGACGTTTCTAATGGGGATGACTCTGTCGTTATGATAGAGGCGAGTTATGGATTAGGAGAATATGTAGTACAGGGCACAATCACTCCCGATACTTATTATGTCGACAAAAAGACGAAAAAGATAATTAAAAAATTGGTTTCAAAAGAAAAAACAAAGGCGCTCATTAGAGATGAATCTGGCGGTACAAAGGAAATACAGATTGGCAAAGAAAAAGCGGAAGCACAATGTCTTACTGATGCACAGATAACTGAGTTAGCTTCCTATGCGCTCTCTGTGGAAAATCACTATGGTCGTCCAATGGACCTTGAATGGGCACAAGATTTACGTAATCACAAGTTGTTTATAGTACAAGCAAGGAGCGAGACAGTATGGGCGAATAAGAACGCGTCGCAGATCTATGGAAAACGCACGCCCCTAACATCTGCGAAAATTCTAGTTAAAGGGCTGTCTGCATCACCTGGCTTAGCCTCTGGCATGGTGCATATACTAAAAAATAAAAATGAGATGGACTCATTTAAGGATGGAGAGATTTTGGTAACAAGAATGACTGCACCAGACTGGGTTCCTGCGATGAAAAAAGCAAAAGCGATAGTCACGGATGAAGGAGGGATGACCTGTCATGCTGCTATCGTATCCCGAGAGATGGGTGTTCCTTGCATTGTCGGTACAGGTTCTATCGGCATCAAAGCGACTCAAGGAATAAAAAATGGCACAGTCGTTACCGTAGATGCAAAAAATGGAGTCGTATATCTTGGCAGGGTAGCAGAAAATCAACCAGTGGCGCAGAAAACGGAAGTTGTTGTAGGCACACAAGAACTGATCACGGGCACAAAAATAATGGTTAATCTTGGAGAACCTGAATTAGCAGAGAAAGCTGCTGCATTACCAGTCGATGGCGTAGGATTAATGAGAGAAGAATTTTTATGGGCACAAATAGGAGAACACCCTCTATCCCTAATCAAAAAAGGCAAAGGGACATTTGTTGTTGATTCTTTAGCAGAGGGGATTAAAAAAGTATGTGCTGCTTTCAACCCTAGACCAGTAATAATGCGGTTTAGTGATTTCAAGACAGATGAATACGCAGGCCTGAAAGGCGGTAAGAAATTTGAACCGCGCGAGGAAGCACCCCTGTTGGGCTGGAGAGGTGCTTCAAGGTACTATGACCCTAAATATGAGGAGGCATTTATACTAGAACTGAATGCCGTTAAACAAGTCCGTGAGGAATTTGGTTTTAAAAATCTATGGGTAATGCTCCCATTCACAAGAACAGTGGATGAGCTTAAAAAAGTCATAGATATAATGAAATCTAATGGTTTGGAGCGTGGAAAGGATCTTAAGATTTTCTTGATGGCAGAAATACCCAGCAATATAATATTGGCGGATAAGTTTAATGAGTTTATAGATGGCTATTCTATAGGATCTAACGATTTAACGATGCTCACACTAGGAGCCGATAGGGATAATGCGCTTATGAGCAGCAGGTTCGATGAGCGTGACCTATCCGTAAAACGATTGATACGTTACCTTATAAAAATAGCCCATAAGGACAATAAGACCGTCTCTATCTGTGGCCAAGCACCCTCAAAATATGATGAGATAGTCGATTTCCTAGTGCGTTCAGATATAGATGATATATCTGTTAACTCGGATGCAGCGGTCCACGTAAAGGAGCTTGTTGCTTCTGTAGAACGAAGGATAGAAGTCGAGGCTGCGACAAAACAGACACCAGACTATGTCGACTGGGACTTACCACAGTAAAGCTTTAACGAGCCAATGGACACTAAACAGAATTTCTACATTTCTTCGGCATCGAATTAATTGCGTGTATACTACTGCTGTCAACCCGAAAATCTATTAAAATTATAAACAATAATCATTCATAGTAATGGAAGACCAGAACTTAGAAAAGTTTTTCCTGAATGGTATACTTGTGGATGCCTCAGTAAAAGAATCAAATATAAAAGAAAATGAACTAGATGCATTGATAAAAACTCTAAAGGAAAAAGGAATAACATTTCTGGACTTAAGAACGCTGCATGATATTCTTTCGGAACCGGAAACTGGCTCAAACGGCTCCGTGGAAATAATAAAGAACTACGAGGGGGATACATCAGCATCCAAGCCAGCTGACTGGACGGTTTATTTTAACGATAGATTCAATAGGATAAAAAACATCTTAATGACAAAAGATAGCGGCTTGATGTCGTTATCAAATGCAAAACTTTTATCTATGGGGTCAGAAGTTAAAGTAATCGCAATGATATCAAATGTATCAATAAGTCCGATTAAAAAATTTATGATACTGGATATAGAGGACAACGTCACCAGTTATAGGGCACTCTCTTCTATTATAAATCAGGATGTACTGCAGGATCAGATAGTAATAATAAAGGGCAAGAAGTCAAAAGACGCGATATTCATAACCGAGATTACATTCCCGGATATCCAGATGAAGGACAATAATCAGCCGGACATACCAGACGCCTATGTATTATTTTTGTCAGATGTTCATGTCGGGTCAAAATTATTCGCAAGGGAACCACTGGAGAAATTCTTGAAATGGATAAATGGCGAAGTGGAGGAATACTCCAATATAGCGAAATTGGTAAAATTTATTGTAATAACGGGGGATTTAGTGGATGGTATAGGTGTTTACCCCGATCAGGAAAAAGAGCTTGCAATCACGGATTTAAAAAAGCAATACGAGGAACTTTGTACAATGCTAGCTAGGATACCAAAACACATAAAATTAATAATCTCACAGGGAAACCACGACGCTACGCACATAGCTGAACCGCAGCCGCGTGTTGATGCATTTTTTGGAGACAGTTTATACAAGTTAGAAAACGCCATCTTCTTATCAAATCCGTACCAGATTAACCTTATTATTAACAATCACAAAACAAATCTAATAGGCTATCATGGTTTTAGTATCCCTTACTATGCAGATACGATAGCCAAGTACAATAAAATGGATCCAGACGACATAGAAGCGATAATGAAGCTACATCTTAGATCAAGACACCTTGCGCCCACCCACGGTTCTACGCAAGTAGTTCCCTTAGCACGCGACTATCTAGTCATAGATGAGACCCCAGATATATACGCGACCGGGCATATACACAAAACATTAGTGTCAAAGTACAAGGATACACTTCTAATAAATGCGTCATGCTGGCAGTACCAAACTTCTTACCAGAAAAAGTATGGACAGATACCGGATGTCGCGAAGATACCCGTAGTGAACCTTAGAACCAAGGAGGCGCAGATACTCGATTTTCTTGGTGAAAAAGTTCAGATTTCTAGGAAAGGTATTAAAACGTAAAATTCAATTCTATGTTATGGTCGGTAAACTTCTAGTACTTGAAGGAACGGACGGCTCTGGTAAGGCTACCCAGGTTAAGTTATTAAGAGAAAGGCTTGAGAAGCGTGGGGCAAAAGTTTATAATCTTTCCTATCCGGATTATGAATCGATTTATGGCAGGATAATAAACGATTTCCTGCATTTTAAAATCAGTTTGGGCGTAGAGGAACAATTTTTTGTCTATCTATTGGACATGATAAAAGATAAAGATAAGGTGAAAAAAGCATTGGAGGAGTCGGATTTTGTAATAATGGATAGGTATCTATTCTCAACATTATCCTACCAGTGTTCGAATGGTTTTGATTATGATAGAGCAAAGGACTTAATAAGACTGATGGGCTTAAACAAGCCTTTTGCGGTTTTCTATATAGACGTACCCGTAGAGGTTTCGATGCAGCGCAAAAAAATACAGAAACAGTCTGTTGGGGAAGTGGACAAATTTGAGAGGGATAAGGCACTGCTTACCTCAGTAAAACAGATCTACGAAAAACTTATAACAGAAAAGTTTTTTTCAGATAACTGGTTAAGAGTAGAGGGGGCAGGGACTCCCGAATCTGTTGCGAATAGCATGGCAGATCAATTAAGTAAAATAACCGGAAACGGAATATGAAAGGAAAGTTTATTGTTCTTGAAGGTCTGGATGGTGCAGGTCTAGCGACTCAGGCGGCATTGCTTGCACAGCACCTGAAACAGATTGGTTATCCAGTG
Organism: Nanobdellota archaeon; assembly: GCA_021852265.1. Classification (GTDB taxonomy): domain Archaea; phylum Nanobdellota; class Nanobdellia; order Parvarchaeales; family Parvarchaeaceae; genus Parvarchaeum. Next base: position 82,379 of record JAJZNV010000014.1, on the reverse strand, counting down.
CTACTAACGAAGGAACCTACAAATAGCATAATTGGAGGGTTATCAAAGGCGGCGCTTAAGGGCGAATTCTTAACAACTTCAAAGACACTACAACTCCTATTCTGTGCAGATAGAGCACACCATCTTGAGAAAGAAATAGAGCCAGCATTATCCCACGGTAAGATCGTCGTCTGCGACAGGTATCTTTTCTCAACACTTGCTTACGGGTACGCTTCAAAGGTGAATTACAAATGGCTTAGGTATGTGAACCTAAATTTTAGGTTGCCGGACATAGGGCTATTCATAGATGTAAAACCTAGCACATCAATTATAAGAATATCAGATGAGGATTCAGGGATACAGTTGTTCGACGAGAAACAACAGCTGGAGAAGGTACGACAGGCATACTCTCAAGTTGCAAGAGAATTCCATCTAAAAAAAATTGATGGAGGTGCTAGTATAGGAGACATAAGCACAAAGATAAATAAGATGGTCGATAAACTTATGTCCGTATAGGATGTTTCGGAATTGCATGGATGGGACTGGACAGGCTGCCTTAGAGTATCTCATAGTGATAGGCATAGCGCTATTTGTGCTTACTGGGCTTTTAGGATATTCCTATTATTACACCGTCGGATATAACTCTGCAAAAAACGGACAGGGGCTTACATTGGCGGCTAATAGCATGCAGACTGCAGTAAACTACTTAAGTGCAGAACAGGCAGGCTCTTCATATGTCTTTTCATTTAATTCGCCCGGACTAAATATTCAAAATTCCTATTTCTGTGGGAATTATATGGTGCTCGGATCAGGCAGCTCTCAAGCGGCCGAGGCGCTTAGCACGCCGATCTTTGGGGAGATGCCTCTGACGGCAGGGCAATATTCTGCGATGGGAGTATTGACGACACAAAACGGTAATCCTGCAGTTGCACTGCGCTTTGATCTGCCCGTAGGTTTTATAAATTCATCAGATTTTATGTCAGGCTCAACACTCAAGTATAACATATCGTTCCAGACTTTTTCGGGTTCATTAACACCGGTGAGTAATTTTACCCTTTATGTTTATACTCTCTCGAACGATTTGTTGGCTAGTCAGAACTTAAGTACGGCAAGCGGTACCTACTCAGGATCCATTTCACTTGGGCAGGCATATCTAAACCTAAAAATCATAATATATATCCCAGCCCTAAATATTGCAAGTGCATCATGCTTTGCCAGTGGTGAACAACTTGGCATAACGCTGACAAATTTACAGGGTTCTAATACGCCTTCACCATTCCAACAAAACTTAGTTGTAAATTCCAGTGGGTATCTACCTTATGAATCAAATAACCTTACTAATGTTCAGTTTTCCTATGAAAATGGAACAGTTATCCCATCTTGGTTAGAGGGAGGAAATATCGCGAATTTCAGCGGCGTGGGATCAAAAAGCTATATAAACATTTCTGATAATGCCGCATTGGACCCGACAAAGATAACTGAAATAGCATGGGTAAAACCAACCGGGGAGGTTGGTGCTGACAGGGTTATCTCTAAAGCGGCGGTAACAGCGGGGTTAAATGATTATGATATATACATTGGCCCGTACGGCAATGGAAATTTTATCGGAGCTCGCTTTGCGAATAAAACCGGGTCTCAATTCATCCAGTTCAACTCCCCGGCGGTTCTAAACAATGTGTGGACGATGATAGCAGTAACATACGATGGAGTTAATACAGTAACATTATACGTCAATGGAAAGGGGGTGTTCTCAAATAGCACTGCAATAAGAGGGCACCTCAATGCCTCCTCCTCGCCGCTGCAATTCGGCTGCTGTAAAGGTGGACAAAATGCATTCTTTAATGGTTCGGTAGCAGATGTCCAGATATATAACGCAGCATTATCTCAGAACCAAATACAACAGGTATACTCAGAAGGACTTGGAGGAGCGCCGATATCAATAAACGCACTGGTCGGGTGGTGGCCTTTGGCCGGCAATTCCAATGATGCCAGCGGAAACGGAAATAGTGGTGTAGAAAACAATGTAAGCTTCGATACAGTAGGGTCTGCCAGTACCGCCACAAGTTATTGGTTAAAGTTAAATAGCGGCATTTTAGCACACGAAGATGCCCTAATTTACATGAACTTTTATTCTAAGTCTGCAAATATCTTCAACACGATAAACACGGGTGAGGCACCGCAGCTATCCGCAACATACGGGCAGTATGATGATGGCGCAAATGTATTCAATTTTTATGATAATTTTGCAGGTACTTCTCTAAATCTAAATAAATGGACTAGCTACGGAAATGGCACCCTTACTGTAAATAATGGCCTTGAACTGCTTGCCAACCAAGGAGATACAAATAAAGGTATAAGCTTTGCATCTGCAGTGTCAACAAATAATATAATGGTAGAAGCCCTTATGAATGTTTTCGGTTCATCTGGCACCGATATAAGAGACCGAGTAAATCATGGAATAGCAGGTCTTACTCAGACAAGTGGAAACGGCTGTTGTGATGATTACGGTTATTTTTCAGTTTCAACGGGTCCACAACCGCAATATTTCATAGGGTCGGGGGCCTCGGGCACTGCAGTTCCGTTTTCTCCTTCCGCTACAAGCTACAATCTCTTGGACAGCCAGATACTTACATCTGGTGGAGATTGGACCTGGCAGTCCCTTTCATGGCCTTCTTATTCGGTTATCTTTCAGCAGACTGGAACATTCACGTCAGGTTCAACCTTTAGTACCGGATTTTCTGCTACTACGGACTTGGGCGGGAGTGGTACTACCTCTGAAGAAAATCTAAGATGGGTAAGAATAAGGGCTTACCCCCCGAACGGCGTTATGCCATTAGTAAGCTTCGGACAGATAAGTTAATCCTTCCTTATACATTATTATATAAAATCTGAATATAAATTCTATGGATAACGAGAAGGTGAAAATAATCGTTACAGTTGGTCCTGCCTCAGACAGTGAAGCCGTTCTTAAAAAATTGATTTTAAACGGTGTAAACACGTTTAGGTTAAATTTTTCGCATGGGAGTCCAGAATATTTTTCTAGGGTTATAAGGATAATAAGAGACTTAAGAAGTAGGCTTAACAAGAACGTATCAATATTTCTGGATCTGCCCGGTCCGAAGATACGGACAGGCATATTACCTAACGGAAAGCTAAATATACTGGAGAATAAGAAGTACACTCTTGGTCTAAATGGAGATATCCCCGTTTTGGGAGGCGTGCTATCCGGAATTCCGCTAAAAGGCAAAATTTCTCTATCAGATGGAAAAATAGAATTAAAACCAATTAAAAGGGTAAAGAATGGGCTTTTAGCAAAAGCGTTGAATAGCGGCTTATTGCTGAATAATCAGAGCCTGAATGCAGATGGGCTGAACTATGAAAAGACATATCCAACAGAGAAGGACCGCGCCGGTATAAAATTCGGCCTGAATCAAGGGATAACTACTTTCGCACTTTCATTTGTGTCTAAAAAAGAGGACATCACAAACGTCAGGAAATTGGTGGGAAAGGACAGCATTTTAATAGCAAAAATAGAGCGTGAATCTGCGCTCAATAATTTCGATGGTATAGCGGGTGTATCTAATGTAATAATGATAGCAAGAGGCGACCTTGGTTTAAACATCGATATCGTAAGACTACCACTTGTTCAGCGTAAGCTTATACGCGAGGCAAATAAACGCAGTATACCGGTTATAACCGCTACGCAGGTTTTGGAATCGATGATCCGTAATCCAATACCAACGCGAGCGGAGGTCTCGGACGCATTTATGGCTATAATGGATGGAACGGATGCGATAATGCTTTCGGAGGAGACAGCCATAGGTGACTATCCTGTGAAAGCAGTAGATACACTAAGGAGACTAATAGATTTCAATTACAAAAAACTCGCGCCAAGTAGGTATAAAATAGGGAGTGAGGAGGATGCTCTGATAGATGAAGTGGCTAGTCTTTCGGAGAATACTAAAATTAGGAATATCGTTATCCAGACCGAAGACGGCAAAAACGCATTTAGACTGTCAAGATACCATACAGATGCGAATATATTTGCTATAACCAAAAAAGCTAATATTGCGGACCTTTTGACTTTTGGAAGAAATGTTATACCTATTTTAGCACAGGATATACATACCGGGTTAAAAATAATAAAAAGAAACTATTCTGTAGATAAAGCAATAATGGTTTATGATGTTCCTCAGGGTAAAAAATCAAAATCTAGCATAGAAATTTTGAAAATTTAACCGAAATCCAGTTGTAGATGCACGCTTTTTAGGTCATTTTTGATGCTTTAGTATGCTGCCATTGAAACATAAATGTATTTAAATCAATTAGTGATAAGTTATATATTAAAAAGTATACCTAATAAAATACTGTTTATGGCACACCAGATAACGAAGAAGAGCACGCCTCGAAGGGGAAGTTTGCAATTTTATCCGATAACACGGAGTGATAGAGCATACCACAACTTTCCTTCCTTTGGTAGACTTGATGCCAAAGAAATAAGCGGCTTCGCTGGATATAAAGCAGGGATGATACAGCTGGTTTACCTAGACAATGATAAAAACTCACCGACATTCAAGAATGAGGTTTTGACTAATGCCACTGTTATAGAGTGTCCTCCTCTGTTAGTTTGTGCGCTACGCTTTTATAACAATTCAAATAACACTATAGGAGAGAGCTGGGCACAGGGTCTACATAAAAATGTAGAGAGACGTATCAAGTACAAAGGAGGCAACGCAGACCCGGATGCACTAAAAGGCAAGGCATCGGATTTAAGATTGCTTGTATCAACGCAGCCATGGATGACGACTCTAAAGAAGAAACCAGAGCTCTTTGAACTAGGAATAGGCGGCGACTTAAATACAAAATTTCCAATTGCAAAGGAGCTTCTCGGAAAGGAATTGGATATCAGTAACATTATAAAAGACGGTTCGTTTTTGGATGTAAGTTCAGTAACCAAAGGTAAGGGCTTCCAAGGTTCTGTAAAGAGATTTGGTGTGAAAATATACCCTGTTCACGCGAGTAAATCTAGGAGAAAAGCAGGAAATCTTGGTGCAGAATCGATGGCAAAAGTCCAGTTCACCGTACCGCAGCATGGGAGGTTAGGTTTTAACGCAAGGGTAGAATACAACAAATTTGTATTAAAAATAGTAAAAGAGCCTAAAGACATCAATATATCCAGCGGATATAAGAGATATGGTAATCTCTCAAAAACTGCCCTTGTCCTTAAGGGTTCCGTTCCAGGCAGTACGGGAAGACTGATAATAATGCGCAAGGCGCTGAGACCAAACAAGCACGCTGAACCGGTAAAGGTAAGTTTTGTAAAATAAATTATGGTAATCGTTTTATCTATAGACAATAAAAAGGCAGGTGAAGTAAAGCTTCCTGACGCATTTAGTCAGCAGCTCAATGAGAAAGTTTTAAAGCGTGCATACTTGGCGGAAGAGTCTGAAAATTTCCAATTGAAATATCCAGATCCACTTGCAGGCATGCGGAAATCCGCGGAATTAACAAAGCGTAGAAGATCCTATAAGACCACTTACGGGGGCAACACAAGAACGCCTAAGAAAACCCTCCAACATGTTGGATCACACTTTTCTTATGTTGGTGCAGTAGCACCTAACACTGTAGGTGGACGAGAAGCACATCCTCCAAAGGCAGAGAGGCGCTTAGTAAAGAAGATTAATAAACAGGAAAGACAGCTCGCAATTCGTATTGGAATAGCAGGATCAGCAAAAAAAGAACTCGTGTCAAAATTTCATAAGATAGATGGTTTAAATGAATTGCCGCTAGTGCTGGAAGATAAAATCAACGTCTTAGAAAAGACAAAAGATGCCCTAAAAGTATTAGCTGGAGTAGGGCTGTCGGTAGAATTAGACCGTGTAATGAAGAGGAGCATACGCGCCGGTAAGGGGAAATTGAGGGGCAGAAAATACAAGAGAAAACTAGGGATAGTGTTGGTGACAACAGATGATTCTAAACTTAAAAGAGCGGTTTCAAATCTGAATGTCATGGTCAAGAAAGTTAACTCTTTATCCGTTTCTGACGTATCGCAGGCCGGTAAGCCGGGACGGCTTGTAGTGTGGACAAAAAGTGCACTGGAGGGTCTGAAGTAATTACATGGAGGCGAGTATAAAGAATATAATAAGTGTACAGAGCGGTGAAAAGGCTACGCGCCTGATGCAAGAGCAGAATAAGCTGTCATTTATCGTATCTAAATCTTCTAATAAGATAAGTATAAAAAAGGAATTGGAAACGCTGTTCAGCGTTAAGGTTGATAAGATTAACGTAATCAATAAAATGAACGGGGACAGAATCGCAATAGTAAAGCTTAAACCAGAAAATAATGCAATGGATTTGGCCACGAAATTAGGTCTCGTTTAAATTTTAGTTGGTTTTTGGACCATTAAATATAAATTCTGTATTAAGCTTTTATGCCCCTTTATATACCCGTATTTAATAAAATGAGTAAGAAATCTCAATCAGCCTTAGAGTACATGATGACGTATGGCTGGGCCATATTGATCATAGTTATAGTGGCAGCAGGGTTATACTCTTTAGGAATCTTTTCACCAACAAATTCAGCATCAACCTCAATAACAGGCTTCTCGAATTTCGGTGTACAGGCACAATGCATTCAAGGAGGGGCATTACAGATACAGATAACCAATGGGATAGGTAATCTCATCAACATAACAAAAATAAACACTACTTCCTCATTAGGACAGAAAGTAAACTTAAACATCTCAGTAGTGCTTCCTCCCAGTCAGTCTCAGATGGTATTTATACCCGGCGCATGTACAACTTCTCAAGGCTCATCCTACTCTAATCAGGTATCGTTTACCTACAAGGAACCTGGTCAGGCTCTTGCAGGTCCATACTTTTCTGAAGGTGCCATAAGCGGCGCAGCGGTCCAAGTTCAACCGCGATCGGTGGCAAGTTTTAATCCGAATCTGAACAGTTATGTGTTAGTTCACAGCTCAAGTTCATTGAATGTAACAGGTTCTATGACTATTGTTGTATGGTATTACCTAATCGGTGCTTTAGGCAGCTATAACGAAGGCTTAGTGTACAAAAGCGAAACTCTATTTCCAGGTGGAACAGGACCAACTGGAGGTTATAATCTTGTATTAGGGTGGAGCACCTCTTATGATTTTGAAGATGGGCCACAAAACTCAAGTGGTTGGACTACTGGTTCTTCTGGTGCAGAAACTGGTAGCTGGATACAACTGGTAGGCGTAAAGAATGGTGCAACAAATACACTTCAGCTGTATTTCGATGGAGCTGCAAATGGTCCAAATAATGCTGCAACCTGGCCACTTACTACCTCCTCAGCAAATTTAGTAATCGGTGCAAGCCCCTATCTACAAGAAATTTTTAATGGGTCCATAAGTAACGTGCAAATTTATAACACTGCATTATCAAGCACACAAATTTCACAATTATATTCAGAGGGGCTTGGCGGAGGACCACTCTCAAAGGCAGGTCTAGTTGCATGGTGGCCTCTCAACGGTAATGCAAACGATTACAGTGGAAACAACAATAATGGTGCAGCAATTAACGTAAGTTGGGTATCTCCGTAAACATAGTTTTACGTTGACACCAATTAAAAACGTTTTTAAATACTGGTTTTCTTAGATACCTAATGTTAATTGGGAAAGAGGTATCTGTAAAAGATACTGGTTTGAGAGGTACCGTTATCGATGAGACGAAGAATACACTTGTAGTAGAAAGTGTTGGAAAATCAAAAAGAATTATAAAGGATAAAAATCGATTTGTTGTCTATGAAAATGGAATCGAAAAGAAAATTAGGGGTGAAGAAATAAACCTTAGGCCGTGGGAATATGCAATATAATGATTTAATAAAACCTGAATCAGCGTGCGAAGATGCTCACTGTCCATATCATGGGTCGTTGAGAGTTCATGGCAGGAGATTTGAAGGAGTAGTTGAATCCGCTAAAGCTCACAAAACCGCTGCAGTTTCATGGACTAGATTTAGACGTTTAAAAAAGTACGATCGCTTCCTGAAAGAAAAGACAAAAGTTTTAGCTCATAATCCTGAATGCATAAATGCGAAAGCTGGCGATCGCGTTGTAGTGTATGAGACTAGGCCAATAAGTCGCTGGAAGAGATTCGTGATAGTGAGGAAACTATAATAATATGGGAACAGGAAGAAAAGGCGGTGGTTTGAAGCCAATGAGGGCAAAAATCAGCAAGGCTATAAACGTTGGAAGCTGGATAAACGTCACGGACAACTCTGGTGCTAAGATCGCAAAGGTCGTAAACGTTAGGGGATATCATGGTGTAAAGGACAGACAGCCACGGTGTGGTGTCGGAGACACAGTTTTCGTGGTCGTGAAGAGGGGCTCGCCAGATACAATACACAAAAAGTTTCCTGCCGTCATAGTCCGGCAAAAGAAACCGTTCAGGAGATTAGACGGAAACAGGATATGTTTCGAAGATAATGCATGCGCGATCGTGAAAGACATAGAAAAATATGAACCGCAAGGCACTATCCTTCGAGGACCAATACCAAAAGAAATCAGCTTCCGATTCCCCCACATAACTAAGATATCCTCGAAGGTAATATGAACAGCGAATTTAGTAAATCATGGGTAAGTAGCATAAGTCCAAAGAAACAGAGAAAATATAGAGCTAATGCGCCTCTGCACGCAAAGAGAAAGATGCTGTCCGCCCACTTATCAAAATCATTGAGGGAAACTTATAAAACGAGAAATTTCCCAGTTAAAAAAGGGGATGTTGTAGTAGTTACCCGGGGTAAATTTAAGGGCACAGAAGGAAAAATAGATAAGGTATACACGAAACAGCTGAAAGTTACTCTGGATAGTGTAAAAAGAACCACGAGAAAAGGCAATAAAGTTCCATTTAAGTTAAGGCCATCAGCACTTATAATAAAAGAGTTGAACTTGGCTGATAACAGGAGACTTGAAAAATTGAATACGTATGGCAAGACACGGTGAATCAAAGCATTTTAAGAGGAGCGTAGTTACGAGGGCAATAGTGATACCTAGGAAGAAGTACAAGTATTACATCCGGCAGATGCCCGGAAAGCATAGGGTTTCTGAGAGCGTTGCGTTGTCAGGTCTTATACGTGATTTGGCCAAGATAGCAAACAATGCAAAGGAGTCAAGATTCCTGATAAAAAAGGGATACGTAAAAATAGATGAAAAGTCCGTAAAGGAAGAAAAGTATTCTGTAGGTTTTGGCGACGTAGTAGATATAAGAGGCGAGAAGTTCTTAGTTTCTCTCGATAAAAATGGAAGACTGGCCCTTATTAAGGATGATTTAGGGAATGGGATCAAGAAATTGAAAGTCATCTCAAAGAGCAAATTCAAGGGCGGAAAAACACTTCTGAGCTTTAATGACGGTAGGAACATGATTTTGAATGAAGACAATGTGCAGGTCGGAGATAGCGTGCTGCTCAACTTACTTGTAAATAAAATAGAAAAGGTATTGCCTTTTGAGCAAGGGGCGCAGGTTATAGTCTTTAGAGGAAAGAATGCAGGGCTTACTGGTAAAATAGCAAATATGGGAGAAGATTCTATAGAGCTACAGGTAGACGGAGAGATTATAAGGGCAGCATCGAGATCATGTTTCGTTTTGTAAAATATGGAAAATAAAATGCGTGAGATATTAATCGAGAAGGTAACCATGAATGTTGGGGTTGGTGAACCCGGTGATCGATTGGAGAAAGTGGAAAAGCTTCTGGCCCAGATTTCTGGCGCAAAACCGGTTAAGACTTCCACTAAAAAAAGAATACCTGAATGGAACATACGGCCAGGTCTTGATATAGGTACAAAAGTAACGCTTAGAGGCGAAAAAGCGGAAGAATTGCTAAAAAGGCTTTTTGTTGCGGTCGAAAATAAGGTGGAGTTTTCCAATTTTGATAAGCGTGGTAACCTGTCCTTCGGAATTTCAGAGTATGTTCACATCCCTGGTGCTAAATATGATTACACTGTAGGTATCGTCGGCATATCTGTGGCAGTTACTCTCTATAGGAGAGGTTATAGTATCGCCCGAAAAAGATCGAGCAAGCATATAGGTCACAATCATATAATAACTCCTGAAGAAGCAAAGCAATTTATAGTTGAAAAATACAAAGTAAAAGTTAATGATTAAAATGGAAACTGCATACGAAAGGATCGCTAAGACGCTGAAAGGAAAGCCTGCCAAGTACAGTCGCTTTACTCGTTTCAATCAGCACAAGACGCAGCCACATGATGCAAGGTCAAGGCGTTGCATACGCTGCAATAGACCAGAGGGCTTAGTCAGCATGCACGGTTTGAACTATTGCCGTGAATGCTTCAGAGAGGTCGCAAAAGACTTAGGGTTTAGAAAATATGGGAAAGAGGCATGATTATGACAGACACTTTATCAAATGTTTTTAATGTTATGTATGTTGCCAGAAAGAATGGCAAGCATACTTGCGTAGTTGGGCCCGTTTCAACATTTCTTATCAAGTTGATCGAAATAATCAAAAACAATAATTACATAAAAAAATATGAAATAATAAGTGACTCTCGTGGCGGGTTTATAAAAGTAGAGCTCAGTGATGACCTAAATAAGTGTAAGGCGATAAGACCTAGGCTCCCGATAAAGGCGGAAGAAATAACGAAATATGAAAAAAGATTCCTGCCAGCTCTTGGTTTCGGTATGATCCTAATATCAACAAATAAAGGAATAATGACAAATAAAGAAGCAAAGCAGTCACGTACGGGGGGAACATTGATAGCATATGTCTACTAAATTTAAGGTTGACGTCTCCGCTGGAGATATCAGCATTAACAAAAATGTAATAACCGTAAAAGGAAAAGAGGGCCAGCTTGAAACGGGTATACGATATCCTTTTTTAAAGGTTAAAAGAGAGGGTGACCAGCTGATGATAGAAACTGAGAAAGATATAGCTTACCAAAAAGCGATAGCCGGGACCTTAGCCGCCGAAGTGAGAAATATGATAATAGGTGTAAACGAGAAGTTTACCGCCGAATTAGAACTAATATATATGCATTTTCCAGCCACCATGAAAGTAGCCGGCGAAAAACTAGTAGTGGAAAATTTTGTTGGTGAAAGAAAGCCCAGAGAGATAAATTTGCCAAAAGGCGTCGAAGTAAAGGTCTCAGGGACAAAAATAAAAATCTCTGGTATAAGCAGATACCTTGTAGGTCAGGTTGCAGGGACGATTGAAAGTAAAATACAGATAAAGAACAAGGATAGGCGAGTGTTCAAGGACGGTATATTCATAACAAAGAAACCTTAATATGGAATTCACAAAAAAAGATGCCAGTAAACTGAAAAGAATAGGAACTTCTTGGCGTAGGCCAAGAGGGAGGAAAAATAAGACGAAGGTTGGAAAGAAAGGACATAGGCCATTGCCGTCTTCAGGCTACAAAACAAAGGGTAGCGAAAGAAATAGAATTTCAGGTAAGGTTCCTGTTCGCGTTTATGCACCTTCACAGGTCCAAAATCTGAATGCCGATAATAATATCGTGATAATCGCCAGTTCTGTTGGAAATTTAAAAAGGATGGAAATAATGAAAGTCTGCAGTTCAAAAAATATAAAAGTATTCAATGCACCGCATATAAAATCTACTGATACGGCTGCACCAGCTGGTGATAAACAATGAAAGGGATGATAAAGACACAGAGAAGGCTTGCAAGCGACATACTTGGAGTCGGACAGAATAGGGTCTGGATGGACAACAGCAAGTTTAAAGAGATAAAAGAAGCTATAACGAGATCAGATGTCGAGAATCTTATCGTAAAAGGTGTGATCACCAGAAAAGAGGTTGCTGGACAGTCCCGTGCAAGAGCAAGGTTATTCCATTTGAAGAAGAAAAAGGGGCACAGGAAAGGTCCGGGTAGTAGGAAAGGTAAAAAGGCGGCTAGGGCAAAGTTTGTTTGGAAAGATCGCGTGAGGGCCTTAAGAAAAGAACTGTTCAAGCAGAGAGCTATGGGAAAGATTGATCATACACTTTTTAGAGTAGTTTATAAAAGAATAAAAGGAAATGCGTTCCACAGTGTAGCACACATGCAAAATACCATAGAAGAGATGAAAAAGACGTGATTATGAAAAGAAACAATAGGGAGACCAATTATAGAAAAAGGCTGGCCTTGCTTAAATCTGGCCTACCAAGGTTAGTCGTCAGGAAAACGAATAGCATGATAACTGGACAAATTATAGAGTATGGAGAGAATGGTGACAAAACAACTGCAAGTGTCTATAGTAAAGACCTCTCAAAATATGGCTGGGCACTCGGTGTGAAAAATATACCTGCAGCCTATCTGACTGGATTTTTATTGGCAAAAAAAGCAAAATCAAAAGAGGCTATCCTTGATAAAGGGAACCGAACATTAAAGAAGGACAGTTTCATATACTATTTTGTCAAGGGTGCGCAAGATGGTGGAATAAACACACATGCAGGAGAACTTCCAATTTCAGAAGATAGATTATATGGCTTACATATAGTGAATCATTATGAGAAAAAGACTGGAAATCAGTTTAAATCACTAGGTGAAAAGGTTAAGAACATACGAGAAGAAATAAATAAAGTCTTGGAAAAGATAGCTCAAAATGGAAAATAAAGAAGCAAAAGCGGCTGTTGAAATGAGTTCAAAGAAAGAGATAGAATCAACTGTTGAACAGGAATCAAAACACCCTGTTTTAACAGAAAATAAGTTACAAGGGTACAATTTTAAAACCGATTTGGGTAAACGAGTTGCAGCCGGTGAAGTAACGGATATCGATGAGATTCTAAATAAAAATATAAACATATTGGAGCCACAGATAGTCGATTACCTCCTGCCAGGATTACAGACCGATTTCCTTTTTATAGGGCAGTCAAAGGGGAAGCTGGGTGGTGGAAAACGTAGAATAATCAGAAATACACAAAAAGTTACTGCAAAAGCGAAAAAACAGGATTTTGCTGCAATGGCAGTTGTTGGAGATGGCAACGGTCATATCGGGATAGGCAAGGGCAGTGCTCTGGAGTCTGTAACCGCAAAAGAAAAAGCATTAAAGAAAGCGAAATTAAATATAATAAAAATAAAGCGTGGTTGTGGAAGTTGGGAGTGTGCATGTGAGTCACCGCATTCAATACCTTTCAAAGTCAGTGGTAAATCTGGATCTGTGATAGTAACGCTATCTCCCGCCCCAAAAGGGATAGGCTTCTGCGTAGCGGATGACATAAAGACGATTCTTAAACTTGCAGGTATAAAAGATGTATGGTCCCGTGTAGAAGGCCAGACAAGGACCCGAATAAATCTTGGTTATGCTTCGTTTAAAGCGCTTAAAAGCCTAAGTGCATATAGGCTCTTCGATACAGAGAAAAAGTCTCTTGGACTTATAGAATAAAGTTATGGAAAAGATTGCAGTTATAAAAATTAGATCAAATCTGAAGAAGACCGGTGCGATACAAACTGTATTGAAAAACCTAAAACTTGATAAACTGTATTCATGTGTCTTGCTCGACAAATCTGAATCTAATTTAGGGATGTTTAAGGTTGCTGAAAGCGTATTGACATATGGTGAAATAGATAAAGAAACTTTGAAAAAATTGCTCATGAGACGTTCAATGCTCAGTAACAAAAAGAGATATGAATGGAAGGAAGCTGAACTAACAGCTTTTGTGGAGGACCTGCTTGCAGGTAAAAAATCACTTAGTGATATAAAAGTAAAGAAAATTTTCCATTTGCACCCCCCTATAAAAGGATTTGAGAGAAATGGAAAGAAGGCACCGTACAAACTAAAAGGGGCGTCTGGTTATAGAGGTAACGATATAAATGGATTGTTACAGAGGATGATATGAAAAGGAAGCACTTGAGGGGTAGCACAACTGCTGGAAGGGGTTACGGAAAGCGCGCAAGGCATGCGGGTAATCGCGGTGGAAGAGGAAAAGCCGGAGGAGGAAAGAGAGGCCAGCAGAATATGATGTCAGTGCGTGCACATGAACACCATTATCAGTTTTCAAATAAGCGAAATGTTCCATTAAATCTTAACAGAATACATGAAGATATCCGGTCTCTGGAAGCGAAAGGGTTGTTAAAGAAGGAAGGCGATAACGTCATATTGGATCTTAAACAGCTAGGATATTCCAAAATTTGTGGAAAATTCGGTAAGGAGAAATTAAAATTGATAGTGCATGGGAAAGCCTCCGAAAAAGCGAGAAATGAAATAGTTTCCGCAGGCGGAGAAGTGCTATGAATGCAAGGTTACGAGCCTTCTTATCAAATTTACCTTCAGTACCTGTCCCAGAGTCCAAATTGGATCTGAAAACTAAATTTGGATGGACTTTTGCAGTTCTTCTTCTTTTCATAGTAATGTCATTTGTGCCCTTGTTCGGAGTGAGCAAGTCATACAGTTTAAATTTTGAGATATTACAGGTTCTTATTGCATCCCATTTTGGCTCGCTACTTTCACTAGGTATAGGTCCGATAGTTAGTGCAAGTATAATAATACAGATGTTGCAGGGAACAGACGTTATCCATATAGACACTTCAACAAAGGAAGGAAGAGTACTATTTCAAGGCATACAAAAAATAGCTGCAATCTCATTTATACTAATAGAAAATGGCGTGTATGTTTTTAGCGGCGCGCTTACCCCCTCCATACCTGGCATATCATTACCTTTGATTATGTTTCTGCAATTGATTATCGCCGGTGTGATATTGATGTTTATGGATGAGGTAGTCAGTAAGTGGGGGATAGGCTCTGGAATAAGTCTATTCATATTAGCAGGGATAGCATTGCAATTGGTAAATACCATGTTAAATCCTCTTATAAGTCCTATGGGAGCGGTCCCTGCGATAATCTCATCCTTCATTTCGAGTGCACCGATAGATGCGCTTTTCCCAATAGTTGCAATAATCTCTACAATAGCACTATTCGCCGTTTCAATCTGGCTGCAAGGAGTGAAGGTCGAATTGCCCCTCTCGTTCGGTAGGCTTAGGGGCTATTCAATACGTTGGCCAGTGGCACTATTCTACACGAGTATAATCCCAATAGTTCTTGTGGTTTCATTGGTCGCCGGCGTGCAATTCTTTGCGCTCACGTTATATAATGCGGGTAATCCAATTCTCGGTACTTTTACTCATGCAAATACCTTGTTTGGTTCACAGCAGATAGCGACTGGTGGACTAGCAGCATTGCTCTCCCCTCCCAACCTACAGCAACTCTACGTTAGTGCAACGACTACCGGGATAACGGCGATGGAGGTAGAATCTATGGCGGTATATACACTATTGCTAGTCGTTGGCGCAGCCGCGTTCTCTTACGTATGGATGTACTTGGGTGGCCAGGATCCAAAATCCGTGGCAAAGCAATTAATGGAATCGGGATTGTCTATGCCAGGCTTTAGGAGAGACGAGCGTGTACTTACAGATATATTTAAACGATACATCATACCTCTTGCAATTCTAGGCGGGGCAATAACAGGATTAGTCGCAGCACTGGCAACATTGTTAGATACTCTGACCGCAGGAGTCGGTATACTTTTGGTCGTAATGATTATATACCAGTTCTATTCATCATTAACACAAGAGAACCCTTCCGAATTTAATCCGATAAAAGAAAAATTGACGGGTGAAAATGTAGAGTGATATGGAAATTACCAGTTTGTTCGTAATACTAATAGCAATAGGAGTTGGCGCATCAGGGCAACTTGCGTATCTGCTGATAGTGGATCATGAGATAGTTCGTAACAGCAAATCTAGAATGAAGGAACTTCAGGCCGAGCTAAAACAACTTAAACCAGATGACCCTAAATTCAAGGAAGTTTATTCTCAATTAATGCATGAAAATTCCAAAGTAATGAAACAATCAATGAAGCCGACATTTGTCACATTCGTACCTTTTATAATAGTTTTTCTTCTTATGTCAACGTTCTTTAGCTATACTCCTATCGCGGTAGGTTCACAGGTCCAATCCGTACTTTCTGGGCAGGTAAACGGCACTATTACATTTCAGAATAATTGCGTAACTATTAATGACAGTGCGAACCTCACATTACTTTCCAGCAAATTGCCGACACAACTTCCCGCCACGATAAATTCCGGAACTTGCACGGTATTTCTATCTCAGAATGGGAAAACATATAATGCATCCTTAGTAGGTCTTATAGGCTCAAATCAAGAGAAAACATACTCTATGGGCAATGCTTCAATTTCATTTTCTCCAAATCCATTGGTTATAGCAACATTGCCATTCAGCATACCACTCATCGGCAACCAGCTCAATTGGTTTTGGACATACCTTATATTTTCGTTGATAACATCTCTTACACTAAACAGAATACTCATACGCTATAAGTTAATAGCTTGAGCTTAAAAATCTGTAAGTTTATTTTGTTTTTCTTTTTGATAGA
Organism: Nanobdellota archaeon; assembly: GCA_021852265.1. Classification (GTDB taxonomy): domain Archaea; phylum Nanobdellota; class Nanobdellia; order Parvarchaeales; family Parvarchaeaceae; genus Parvarchaeum. The sequence goes on along the minus strand of JAJZNV010000014.1, from coordinate 66,024 downwards.
TTAGTTTAGATCGCCGATCAAAATCTATAGGATATATGGTGAGTTTCTTGGCAGTTTTTATGGCATTTGCAAGCTCCCCTACCCGTTCAGGGTCGGAATCTAGAACTTTTCTTGCACCTTCTCTCACAACCCATACTCCCAAGGGCACAAAGTAATCGGGCGTAATTTCTCGTATGACTAAGACAGAAAACTGCCGTTTGAGCTTCTTGAGTTTCTCAAGTACAGCTAATCGTATAGCATAATATGCACCTGCAGTATTGCTCACATACTCTTTTCTGCCATCAAACAGTTCATAATCACTTTCTCCAATCAGCAGATTGTTTCCATCTTTATTTCCGGCTTCTAGTAATTCAAAAGACCAGTTCCCGGTCATAAAGATAAACGTGAAATGGTTACCAAGCACAGTTCCCGAGCGTACAAAGCATTCATCTCCAGTGTTGTATAGTTTAATTTCGTCGATGAGTTTTTTACCAAGGATATCATCAACGGCGGTAATCGACCATTTTGTTGGCACTAACTTTCTGCTGATCCCAAGTGCACCGACGCTCAGGATTTTACTTATTTTATTGTCATCGATGCCACTTTCGTACAAGTAAGTTATCCCCTCGGTGGCCCTAAGATCCCTATCATAGTATACCTTTTCTACCGGCTTTTCAATCTTAACATTCTCGTTTATTTTAAAGCTAGATAGAGTAGCAGTTATACCGTGCGGTGCTATCGTGTCAGAGACAATACCTCCGGCACCTATCTTCGAAAGACCTAAGCCGACAGCCAGGTCATTCTTGGCCATTGTCGCAAATGAAATGCTTTCTATAAATTTCCCATTCGGCTTTTTTACGTTTATCAGTTCTTTTGCGTTTACAAGAAGTGTACGCATAGAGAATATTTTTGATACATCATAACCGTTCTTCACCCAATATTTTGGAGAATCATAAAGGTAGGCACTTTGATCCATTGTGAACATCACGCCAACTGACACCCTTGGATAATTGAATGCACCTATAAGCGTAGAAGGTGGTGTGAATCCTTCGAAGTTACCCGTCCTTACATCGCTTATAATTTTTTCTACGGCGTTCCTATTCTTTTTAATCTCCGAATAGAGTGATTTTATGTTTGTTATCTTCATATTCTTTCGTTTAAGCCGTCCAGTATTGCGGATCTTTTGATTTTACGACGATATTTAGCAATCTCCTCATCTCTGGAATATTTTTGCGGTGTGTTTATTATAGTCTCTTTACCACATACACTACAAGTATTCTTTAGCGTGTAGCGATCGCACCTCTGGCAGTATCTTATCCTTTTCATTCTTTTATTTCTCTGTATTTGAAATCTATTCCCAATTGTCGGCTTTTTGATTCAAGTCCATCGATTACTTTTTTATTTTCAGATAGCGTTTTTTTGGTTTCTCCCGCGTTAACTGTCAGAAGGTACACCGGAGCCTTAATATATTTTATGGAATAGTTTTTCTTATCTGAGTATGGCTCCAATAACAATTTTTTTATATTTTCCACTCCATCTTCACTAAAATCCTGTATGGTTAATTCGGTTTTTATCGTTATCTTCTTTTTTGTCTTTTCAACAAAATCGAGAAGAGCATTCACAGTATCCTTTCCCAGTTTAAATTCTTCAGCTGCAGACTTGCCATTCTTTAGAATTGCTGCATAGAAGTCAAAGTAAGAGCCATATTTCGCCTTAATTTTGTTTTTTATCGGGACAACATCCTTTACTGAGTCTTCTAGTATCCTGCCAACGCGGTTCTCTATCGACCATTCTCGGAGGGCCTGTTTCTTCTCATTATCTGTAACTCTTTTAGCAGACAACTCTGTAGACTGAGGTTCTAATTTTATTAATTTGCAAACGATTTTGTCACCTTCCTTTGCGATGTCTTTTACATCACGTACCCAGCGTTTGCTAAGTTCAGAAATGTGAATAAAACCATCTATTCCCAAGTCGCTGATTTCTACTATGATCCCATGCTGTAATATTTTTTTAACTTTACAGATGTATACCGTGCCGATATTCAGTGCTTCCATACTTAATCTGATACTTATCTAGTATTTGTGTAATATATAAAATTGTTTTTTAAAATTTTAAATACTAACATCAATTATCTTAGTCCATGGCCGAGCACCTAAATAGAGAAAATTTTAAATCTACTATCGAGAAACTCGACGTAGCTGTAGTAGATTTTTGGGCAGAGTGGTGCGGTCCCTGCAATCTTTTGTCACCTATACTAGAGGAATTTGAACAGAAGACCGAAGGGAGGTTAAAGCTTTTTAAGGTAAATGTCGATAAAGATCCAATTATAGCAAGCGAGTATGGTGTCGAGAGCATACCTACTTTATTGACATTCAAAGGAGGCATTCCGACAAATTCATTTACTGGTTTGGCTTCGAAACAGGCAATAGAAGAGTATATCTCATCAGCCATAAAATAAAATGGAAAAAACTATCCTCCGTCGTGATAGAGTCATAATCTTTGATCAGAAGCTTGCGTCAAAAACGTTCAATAAAGGCTACTTCGGAGAGTTTGAAAATGGGAAACTGATACTGTCCCTCGAAGAGGCATTTTACCTTATGGAGGTAAAAGGTTTAGATATATACGACAACACTGGCAAAAAATTAACCAAGCGATCATTTTTGGACACCGCAGAAAAAAGACAAAAGAAGTTTTGGGTGCGTTATTCGGTGCTTAAGGACCTGCGTGCGGAGGGATATCTTCCGAAAACAGCATTTAAATATGGTGGCGACTTTAGAGTATACAACAAAGGCGATCACCCTGGAGAAGCTCACGCGACTTGGATATTGTACGCAGCGACTGAACACGAGTCTATGCCACTTTCGAGTTTTGCAGCAATTAATAGGGTCGCACATAGCGTCAGAAAAAAGGCGCTATTTGCAGTGGTTGATGATGAGGACGCGGTGACGTATTACGAGATAGGGTGGATTAAAATATAATATGGCAAAATTAGCATTTAAACACAGAGCAAAAAAAAGGGGAGCTAGGCGACTACAGGCTTTGGATAGTATAAGACTTTCTAAGGTTTTGGACGGCTATACTAAGAAAAGCTAAGATTTTATAAAATTAAGGTGCATTTTACCTATACGGTTTAATCCCTCAATGTCCCTAGATCGAATAACTACAAATAGCGTGGTTCCGTTGGCTTTGCTCATTCCGTCCCACCCAATTTTGAATCTGAATTTTGCGATATCACCAGTGTCAACTACTTTTTCCATCGAAAAATTATTGAAATACGTACCTTCTATTTTATTGAATATCACTGGTAGAAAGTTATCTCTGTCTTCAAGAGTGACATCAAATACCAACGGAACATCGAATCTGTTCGATAGCTCCACATTCACATAATCGCTACCTTCTTGCACCAATGAAATACTATCGGGCGTAATCTTCATATCCACCCGTGAAGACAACTCTTCAGTAAGTCTTTCAAAGACATCCTTCATTTTTAAGCTGTAGCCACCCTTAGCCAGCATTTCATTCAGACTTTTAAACAAATTGTTTGCTTTTTCATCTCTGAGTCTCAAGGTTGCGTATAACTTCTCTGCACCTTCTTCACCCACACTATGCTTAAGTGAATCCTCAATTATATGCTGTAATATTTTGCTATCTGCAAGCATTAAGTCCATACCCTTTAAAGAATAACCAACTATTTAACTTTTTGGACAAAGGCTTCGAACTCGAAGGTTATAAATAACAAGTATCGACACACAAAATTATTTTGAGGGTCTTCGGAGTATAGCTGCAACTCCTCCAAGGCTGTAAAGCTGTGCGCCGTCACTAGACTCCTTTGAAATAAATTCGACCCGGACATCCCCTTTCTTTGCAGCATAGTAGAATTCATTTTTTATGGTGTCTTCTAAGCCGGAAGATAGCAGCAGGAGTTCCACATTGTTCGCCGCTATCTCCTTCCTTACTGCCATTTCGCCGTATGCAGACAAATTGTCATTTCGCGCTATACTGGCCATGACCTTTTGTACTAGCTCCTTTTCTATGAAAGCCCTTTCGTTAGCCAAGACATCCTTGCTTTTTTCCACAAGCTCTTTCAGGCCACTTTCATCGGTATAGCTTATGCTTTTAATGCCTTTGACCCTTTTCTTGAGGTCAGTTACAAGATATCCGCTATCTAGAAAATTCTCTTTTGCAGGGCCAGGTCCTCCGACAAGTATGCCTGACAGGTTTTCTTCAAAAAATAAGGATTTAGCAGTATTTGCTATTTCTTTATAGAAATCTCTTATTAAGCCCTCTCTCTCCCTCGCAAATCGCTGTGCAGACTGGCCCCCTTTTGAGAATTTTCCCGGTACCAAAGATTTTATGTGTTTCAATGCGGTTATATTTGCACCCTCAAGAACCCCAAAAGTAGCCTCTCTATTATCCAGAACTATTAGTCCGTAAGCGTTACCCTGGCGGTACATCGCCTTTAATGGTTCTATTATGAAATGCTGGTCGCAGCGATACAATCTTATGTCCGATTTTTGCGGCGGTTCGACATCCCATATCTTTATATCTGGTTCTCCTTCCCGTTCAGAAACATTGCCGCAAAATACAATCAATCCATTAACAGGGGTTAATCGTATAAGTCTTAGCTCATTTGATATTTTCTCTAGAGCATCAACGACATTTTTTCTGTTGTTTCTATCCTTAATATTAGAGGCAGTATTTTTTTCTTCTGAAAGCTGTCCACGTATTATGTCTAAATTAAATCCCGCAGGTACATAAACTGTAACCAGTTCCGTATGCCGGCCCCTTATCCCTTCTAAGTATTTTATAAGGTTCAGAGTCTCAAATTCGTCCATTGTCATAAATAAGGCTAGCAGACGGACAATTTATTGTTTAATAATTTATCCGTAATATCTTTTATATTAGAAAGCTCTTCACCAATCGTTGATAGCATTCTCTTTTTAATATCATAGTCGATTTTGTTAGTCGTTTCAATTGATAGCACAAGTGGTTCCTCCAGTGGCCTGCCTATTCGTCCGACTGTTCTAACATTTACGGCTACGTTATACAATTCGTATAAACGTTTAGAAAGCTCGATAGAGAACAGGTTGTATATCTTACCGATATGGTTTACAGGATTTTTTCCAGCAGTTGCTTCTAGGCTCATCGGCCGGTTAGGCGTTATCAATCCATTTGCACGGTTTCCTCTGCCTACTGCACCATCATCACCGTGCTCAGCACTCGAGCCAGTCACAGTTAGGTAACAGCCGGATAAACCGAGTTTTTTGCTATCCATACCATTTAAGCTTATCTTTATCTTACGATTTAGTTCCGTAAACTCGAATTTTTTGTTTAGCTCAACTAGCACAGCCGATTTTTTATCGAAATAATCAGAAACAGAATTGATATATCTGTCTACAAATGCCATCGCCATAGTTATCTCAATCTTATTTCCTCGCCTTACGCACATGACTTTTACGTCTTCTCCAGAAAAAGGAAATTTATCTTTGAATGACTTTGAATTGGTGAATTTCTCGATTTCGAGAACAGTTTTCTCTGCATCGCTCAATGGTGCATATCCAACACCAAAGGAAGTGTCGTTGGAGCCTATTTTTCCTTTCCGGTCAAATGCACTGGATAAATTAGCTGAGCCGCTTTTCGTTTCAAAAATGTATCGTACGCCTTCCGGGTCCAAGAATCGCATGTTATCCTTTAACCACATTTTTGAGGAATCTATTGCTATATCTTCCACAGGTATCGTTTTTCCTTCAAATGCGCTGGTTGCGCGGCCGGAGAACAGTATTGAGATCGGTTTGATTACTTTTCCCCCTCCGAACTTCGGTGATGTCTCACCCCCTATAACCTCAAGTTTGTCGACATTATGGTGCAGTATCCTATTAAAATTACTTAGATAGTACCTTGATAAATTTCTGGAGAACGTTTCGCTAATAGAATCGGCCATAAAATCTGGATGCCCCAACCCTTTTCGTTCAACTATCTCCACTTTCTGCTTTTCAATAGGAGTTGTGTGGCTGCGATAGATTGTGATATTTTTGTTCATGTTATACTAAATTACCATGTATTTAATTGTTTTTAAGACATATTAACGCAGGTATCTTAAAGTAGGTTATGCGTGTGCTGGACTATGTATACTCATTCGGTATAATCGGTACAATATTTGCATATGTAGCCCTGCACCTGAATGCAATCTGGCTGATAGGCTATCTTCTCATACTTCTTATTGCAGACTTAGTACCTAAAAAACTTAAATCCGAGATTATTATCGCCCTTTTGTTGTTGGGGGCTGCACTTGCAGCCGCATTTTATGGACAGGGATCAGTGTCTGCTATACTAAGCGCATTTTTACTGCTTGCAACCGGGTTGCCGGGGGCGTTAATGTACGGGGTGGTTACTTTGGGTTTACATAGTAGTTCAACTGTACAGGCGATGACGCTAGTGTCAGAATCCACGCTTCTGATAATACTTATAATACAGGTAATCAGACTGGTTCTTACGAAGATATTTTTTGTGACTTTTTGGATACCCGTATTGGATATTATCCCAATACTAATCGATGCCGCTATAATAATCGTTATGGTGTATCTCGTGATAGGCACCGGTGGCGGATCGGTCTTATACACCGTTATTCAAAATGGCGTAAGAGCAGTGCTTGGTTAAAAGTAAAGCATTTATGCTTAAGGAATTAAAAGCTTAACATGGGTCGCTAGCTCAGCCCGGCTTAGAGCACTCGACTGATAATCGAGAGATCCTGAGTTCAAATCTCAGGCGACCCATCTAATTTTAAAAAGCGCCCGGAGATACACTCAAATGCACAATTAAGAACGTCTTCTTTTTATTCTTTTCTTAACTACGTGTTTTGCAGCGATAAGGAATTCTTCCACCATAAACATCAGTATAAGCTCAATTACTGCCAGTATCGCAGTTATCGCAAAGAAATCTAGTAATCCATGTATAGCTAAAAATCCAGCACGCATCAGCGCAAATTCTTCAATGAAAGATATTATGACTGCAGAAGCAATCAGTTCCGCCGTTACTTTTCTAAGGTTTTTTCCAAAAAGAGATACGTACATATTATAATTTAGATAAGTACTAAAACCGTGCTAAGCTTAAATATTTTTGGAATACAAAATAGTCCCACAAATATTATATCTAAAAAAGTGGACCGACCGGGATTTGAGCCCGGAGTCTCTCCCGCTGTTGGGAAAACCTTGCAAGGGGAGCGCGTTGCCAATTGCGCCATCGGCCCGTAACTGATATAGATACGCCCCCGTCTTAATATAAGCATTCTTTTTTGAGCCGAAATATATTTAAAACCGAAATACATAAAGACTTTGGTTTATATGGAGATTAGGCAGTTACTAACATTCGATGATGTTCTTTTAATTCCAAGAGTATCTAATGTTTCATCAAGAAAAGAGGTTGATACGACAACACAACTGACGGAAAAGATAAAACTTTCTATCCCGATTATGAGTTCAAATATGGATACAGTGACGGAATCTCAAATGGCGATAGCGATGGCTAGGATGGGCGGCGTTGGTGCGATTCACAGATTTAATACTATCGAAAAGGAAGCCGAGGAAGTCTCAAAGGTAAAACGGGAACAGAACGTAATAATAAGTCAGCCATACGTGGTTGCGCCCGAGTTTACATTAAAACAGCTCAAGGAACTAATCCATGACAAGGGCGTCAGTAGTTTTCCAGTTTTGAAAGGCAAAAAGTTAGTTGGTATAATAACAAAACGGGATTTTCAGTTTGAGACTGATGACGAAAAAAGAGTGGAAGAGATGATGACACACGACGTCATAACAGCAAAGGCAGGCACTTCAATAGACGAAGCTAAGAAGATACTGTTAAAGAATAAGAAAGAAAAACTTCCATTAGTTGATTCCAACAATAATCTGGTCGGCATGATAACTGCGAAGGATATAAAGATGGCTGAAAGTTATGGCGTTGCTTCCAAAGATAAACAAGGGCGCCTCATCGTTGGAGGGTCAATAGGCATAGGCTCCGACTATTTACAGCGTACGGATGCACTGATTACCGCAGGTGCAGATTTCATAGTGGTAGATGTAGCGAATGGCTATTTAGAAAAAACAGCCAATGTAGTAAAGACCGTAAAGAAAAAATTCGGAGTTGAAGTAATCGCCGGGAATATCGCAACGAAAGAGGGAGTTCTAAATCTCAAAAAGGCAGGCGCGGATTGTGTCAAGATAGGGATAGGTCCTGGTGGTGCCTGCCTAACACGCCCCGTTGCTGGTGTCGGTTATCCACAACTTAGTGCAATAATGGAATGCGCAAAGAATGGAATACCCGTGATTGCAGACGGAGGTATTCAGAAGTCCGCCGACTTATCAAAGGCTATTGCGGCAGGGGCCAGTGTGGCGATGATTGGGGGGCTTTTCGCAGGAACGGACGAGAGTCCCGGTGTGATAGTCACAAAATCAAGCACAAATTATAAGTTTTATAGAGGGATGGCTTCAATAGACGCATTCTCTGACAAATCGTTAAGGACAAATGAAACTGCCGATTTAGAAGGATATACTCCGGAAGGCACAGAAACCTTAGTACCCTATAGAGGAAGTGTAACAAAAATAGTAACAAATCTAGTGGGCGGGGTAAAATCGGCAATGACATATCTAAATTCTAGGAATCTGGAAGAGTTCAGGAAGAATGCACAGTTTGTTAAACTTACAGAAGCAGGCAAGAAAGAGAGCAAATACCTGTAGAGCAGATGGTGCTCTTCAAAAGGGAAAATTAATCAGTTAAGCAGTGGTAACCTTACCATACAAATGAAATTAGAAGTTATTTTGCGTAGATGTGGCAGTGTAATCTTCTATTCGGTTCGATACTCTATGCCAACTACCATTATTGCTAAAGAAACCGGTAGACCGGTTAAATAGTACAACAGTTTTGAAGAATACAAGATGGGGCGAGATAAGTATCCTCTTTTGAGGTATATCCTTCTCGGTGGCTGGCGAGGTAAGGCTTAAGCCTTCGTGCGACGAATCTAGCTAAGTATTTATACTAACTCTCACGTTAATTTAATATGCCAAAATCCACTAGGAGAACTAAGGCAAAAAGACAGGTTAAAGCCGCGAAAGCTTCGAAAGAACACTCGGTTTCCGAGTTATACTTACATGGGCTTGCAGGTATAATAGGGCTTGGGATCCTGATACTGCCGATTTTCGTTTCACTTGTCTATGGAGGGCCTCTATCAGTTTACTTAGTAATTGGTGCAGGTTTCATTGCACTGCTGATTGCGGTTTTAATATATGATATATCTTTGACTCACAGTCACGATCCATATAATTTCTTAAAGGTTACTTCAAATAAAGAATACTCATTCATATTTGGTTTTCTGATGCTGATTTCCTTTATCATAACTATAACTGCAGCAGGCATTGCATCTGTAGGAGAACTGTCAGAATTTTTCGGTGTAGATGTTTATGTCGCCATAGCAATAGTGGACGTCATTTTCCTATTTATGTGGGTGCTGCTCTTCTATAATCATACTCGACGCACTATAAACTTTGCCGGTGCGCTTAAAATTTTCTTTGTTTTACTGCTTATAGTGGTGGGTGCAATAGCAGTGTTTAGAAATGGAATCAATTCTGCTAGTACTTCAATAAGTTTTCCAGCCTATACCTTTGCACCATTTGCGCTGGCTATCCTTTTGTTCCTTTGGATGTATGGTGGATTTGAGAGTGTAGCAATCGCTTATAGAGGAAAGGACCGCTCGAAGGTTGCGCGAGTATTGATATATGTTCTTTTCAGTGCGATAGTCATATTTGCAGTAATGCAGCTTCTTGTCTTCTGGAACAGCTCCGGTATTAATCTTTCAAGCATACAATTAAATCCAGTCAGTGTATTCACCGCCAATGTATTGACCTCCGGCCTAGGCACTACCTTTGAAGATATAATAATTGGTCTTTCTATAGTCGTGATATTGACAATGGCATTAACAGTTATAAACGCCGCCAATCATACCCTCGGCGATATGGCAAGAGACGGGTTAATGCCCAGATTCTTAATAAATGATCAGAACCTGAAGTTATTAATAACCGCAGCAGTGCCGATTGCACTTATAACTATATTCTCTAATATAGTAACATTAGTGCCTGGGGCCTTATTTATCTATATACCTATAATAATCCTTAGTGCGCTTTCCTTTGCATCCGCTTTCGTTTTCTTTGCGATAGGCTATGGATACCATTACGTAAGAACACGGGATCGTGCTAGAGCGGCGTTCGGTATTTTTGTCGGAATTTTGCTTATAGCGCTTATACTTTTATCGCCCGCGGCATTTTTGGTGGGCTTGGCGATAATAATAGCAGTATCCCTACTCGGTTACGTTCTAATAAAGTGATTAATAGATAATAAATCATGGTAAATAGGAGACTGAAACAGATAGTTGCAATCATGATAGCAGTGGCATTTGTTGGTTCGATAATATTCTTTATTCCGCAAGTCCCAAATTCGACACCTCTATCATATGAAATACTCACTCCAAATAATCTAATAAATTCAACATCAGTATTTTATTCACTATCGCCTGCAAGATTCTCAAATATTAATGTTTCTGATCTGGGGGGAATAGCACAAACTCCCGTCTCTAGTATAACTGCGAGCACCAATGCAACAAATCTGCTGGAATTAACAAATTTTATACTGTCGAGTGCAAATCTTTCGTATGTAGAGTCGGGAGGGCGATTAATCTGTGTCACCTCAAAGCAATTTTTGAGGGACTTATGCAACAATGCAACTGCTTCGTGGGAGCTATTCACAATAACCGGGACCAATTCCGCACTTCCGTACACGGGCTATGGCAGTATCTCACCAGGTAACGTTTCGTTGTCCCAGATCAAGTTGAATTCGATCTCCTCAACCACAAACTTCATACTTATATATTACAGTGGACAAACAGGTAGTACTAATAATTCGGGTAGCGTTCCGAGCTTTCCGGGCTAGGCATAAACGGGCGATGATTAAGTGAACACCTTCTGAGGAAACGATGATGATAAGGGTAGCTTCTGAGCCCAAGATTTATAAGCTGCAAAACTTAATGAATTAGATGGAAAATAGACTATTAGGGCAAAAAATAAATCAGTCACTTCATGAGATATACTTAGGAAGTGTAAAAGTTTTTCTCCTCGAGGCAATGGATGGCAGTTTAATCCTCGTTGATACTGGCATGCCGAACAGTCAGCAGAAGATAGTTAGTTATATCAACAGTATAGGTAAATCAGTTTCCGATGTTAAATATATCCTGCTCACCCATGCGCATATAGACCATATGGGCAGCGCAGCAGATATAAAAAAGCTTTCGAATGCAATGTTAGGTATTAATGAGAGGGGTATCGGCTTTGTAGACGGCTCATCCGGTTTAGAGTTTCCAGATGCCTCAAAAGCAAAAAATTTGAAAACAAGAATAATGCTGAAGATAGCCAAACGGTTTGTCGGTGCCAAAAAGCCAAAATTTGTAAAACCAGATATGATCCTGAAGGAGGGCATTTTTCCAAAACATATGCACCTAAATGCAAGAGTTCTTGAGACGCCGGGGCACACTCAGGATTCCATCTCGATATACCTCGCCGACTCAAAGACTGTAATCGTCGGTGACCTTATGTTTGGAAACACGGATAAGTTGATTGCGCCGAAGTTCTATGATGATTACATCGCGCTCTTGGGGAGTGTAAAAAAGATCAGAGACCTTAACCCAGATCTTATATGCGTTTCACATGGGAAAAATCATAATGTATCCGATATTGGATTATAGACTCAAATTAGTTAATTCTTGGCTATACTGACTAAATAACTTTATTAGTTAATGACGTGTATAGCAGTTATGCGATACATTTTAAAATGTTCCAGTTGCGACGAAGAATATGGCCCTAAAAATCCGATATTCAGGTGCAATAAATGCAAATCAATACTTGAAGTGTCATACGCATATCCAAAATCAATAACTCTTCATAAGTCAAAGATAAAAAATTCTAGATATAAGCAACTGTTTCCACTCAGTGGGAAGTTTTTTACGCTGGGTGAGGGAGGTACTCCTCTTGTGAAATATGAATTTGCTGGCGTGAATCTGGCATTAAAGTTAGAAACTAAAAATCCAACCCACTCGTTCAAAGACAGAGGGTCTGCGCTTGAGATAAGCAAGGCGAAGGAGCTCGGGTTTAAAGAGGTTTGCTGTGCATCAACCGGGAACATGGGTTTATCCGTCGCGACATATTCAAAAAAGTTCGGACTAAAATGCAGGATCTTCATAAGCAAGGATGCAAAGCCTGCAAAAATAAATAAGATAAAGGCACAAAAAGCCGAGATAATCGAACTTGAGGGAGACTTTAATAAAGCTCTTGAGACTGCAGAATTATTCGCCAGAGTTAATAATGCATTTCTTTGCGGCGATTATCATTACCGAAAGGAAGGCCAGAAGAGTATAGCATATGAAATACTGGAACAATCTAAGACTTCTATAGATTTTATAGTTCTTCCGGTAGGAAACGCCACACTATTAGCAGGCATCTACAAAGGACTATTAGAGTTCAAGCGCTTCGGACTAATTAAAAGATTACCTAGACTGGTTGCCGTACAGGCAGAGGGTTGCAATCCATTGGTTAGAGCGTTTAATGTACATAAAAAAATACAGTATGTAAGTCCAAATACGGGTGCGGATGCCATCGCAGTTGGGTATCCAACATTCGGTTTTGAAGGCATTTCAGCGCTCAGAAAAAGTAAAGGCATGGCGATTGCGGTGAAAGACAAGGAAATAGCGGATGCAGTTAAAACGCTGCATAAATCGCATATTTATGCAGAAGAAGGCGGCGCAGCAGCATTTGCCGGTTTCCTAAAGCTTTACAAACGCAGCCCCTCGAAGCTCAATAACAAAAATATTATATGCTTGGTGACAGGAAACAATTAATTTATAATTTCACTTTACTATACGCTTAACATTTAAATCCAAAAATTTACATAAACTTATTATGTTTACATCTAAGAAAAGCAATGCGGATAAATCTTCCTATATATCTACACGCACAACTAAACTGACGACATTTTCTTCGAAGCATTCTCAATCTGCCCTTGAGTACATGATGACGTATGGCTGGGCCATATTGATCATAGTCATAGTGGCAGCAGGATTATACTCTCTGGGAATCTTCTCTCCAACAAATTCTGCTGGAACTACAGTAACTGGCTTCAGCAGTCTTGGTAGTGTGCAAGCTGCATGTTCAGGAAACCAAGGTTTACTAATAACGTTAGGAAATTCAGCAGGAGCCCAAATGAATATAACAAAGATAAACATATCTTCGGACTCAGGTTATTCAAACACATTAAATACAAATATCTTATTGACACCAAATCAGGAAAATACAATATTCCTCTCTTCGACATCACTTTGTTCTTCGGGTAGCAGCTACTCATTAAAGGTATCAGTCACTTACACAGAACCGGGGCAGACATTCCAGGGACCATATTTCTCCAGCGGTACCGTGCAGGGAACGCCCTCAAATTCTATATCTTTCTCGGTCCAGAACATGGTTGTATTAGGATTATCACATAAAGAACAGCTAAATATAACTAATTCTCAATCTTCAGCCACTCCAGCACCATTCCAGCAGATGATCAACCTTTCAGCGGCTAATTTCACATCTTATGGGGCACCTAATCTCCAGAATGTGATATTCTATTATCCAAATGGGCAAGTAATCCCCTCATGGCTCGAATCCAATGGCTCAAAGAGTTCTACATTCTCCATCTTCTGGCTTAAGCTGAACGGAGGACTGGGGTCTAGCAGCAAGCAGACCATCTACATGGGCTTCGCCCCGACAACTTCGAATCTCTTCAACACCAACAACATCGGAGAAGCCCCTCAGTTATCAGTAGCATATGGACAGTATGATGATGGTGCCGAAATTTTCGTAGATTACTGGAATTTTAACAGCAATTCTATTAGCTCATTAAATAGTTCATGGAATTATGGTGCAGGCGGTATTAATTATATGTGTGATAACGGCGCTGTTCCTTACGCTATATCTAATAGGGTAGCTGTTAACAATAAATTATCTTTAAATGTGAATTCCACTTCATCTGATGTCGGATTAGTTTCAGTTATAGGTTTTACTCCACCTGTGATATTTGATACAGATATTATATCAGCTAATGGTAGTGTGGGTCCTTCAGGAGTAGCAGAATCAAATGGTAACAGTATTTCTAGCGCGCAATACATGTACTCTTGGGGCAGTTATCCATCAGCTGGTTGGTCTTATGATTTCGTAAAGGGCAGTATAGCTACAGGTTATGGAGGGTATACTGCAGGTACAGTATTACGTCATGGGATTGCAGGTATAGCGTGGATAAGCGGAAATTCCGAGGTATTATATACAAACTACACAGCTGCGAGCTTTTCCGAAACTGCCCTCGCCGCACCTACACTGGTGTATCCTGCTATTGGTTTAGGTAGTTGTGATCCATCATCTTACATAAACATCCAATGGGCGCGGGTTCGCGCGTATCCTCCAAATGGTGTGATGCCTTCCGTAAGCTTCGGAAGCATTCAATAAAATACCTTACAAAGAATTTCTAGTCGTGTCTTCTTTGTAGAAACTCGCTGGTCTATTGGAAGATCTCATAGTTTTTGTTCAGATTTCCGATTTTTAGGTTATTTTAACCCCAATACTCTCGCGTTTCTATATAGTTCTTTTCTGCTTCTATTATCTTATCAATAAGCTGCTCCTCAGTTTTGCTATATGTGGATAGGATCCTGCTGGCCATTCTAGGCCCAACACCATAAGAAGCACCGACGAAGCAAGCTTTTCCACTGTATGCAAGGTACAGCCCCCCATTCAGCTTTATTCCGTTCAAAATTCTACTCTCCTCCGTCGTTAGTTTCTTCTGTTTAAGCCATTTTTTTACCAACAGCCCATATTCATCATGATATTTGGCTTTGTAAAATCCAAGATACTTTGCACCACACTTTCCGCATTTTAATCCGTCAGTATTGCTTGTGGCCACTTCTCCGATTTCATTCCCGCAGTTGAGACACTGCAAAAACATGCGCGTTTCATTTAATCTGTTTATAATGAGCTCTCTTAACAGTTTCTTGGCTTCGGCAGGCTTTACGAGGGATCCACCATAGGAACTTTCTATTCCTTCATAAGCAAGTGGTGATGGCTCCCCTTCGTTTAATCTTATTTTTATCTGCCCTTTTTTTATCTTCTCTACAATATCTATTACGCCAGGGATGTCTATTTTGTCTCTAAATATCTCATTGAAGGCCTCCTCCTCAATGATGCTTCCTTTGTAAAGATCTATTAACGTGTGGAGCCGCGTTTTAGTGAAGTCAGCATATTTACTTACTATACCGAATCTTTTCGCGACATTAAGAAATCTGTATTCATACAGAGAGGTACGCCTTATATTCTCCTTTATAAGTTCCTCTATGTTTGAGATAGAAACAAGTAATTTGTTGACTTCCTTTAGTGGGAGGTGCGTTTTTATCATTATTCTATACGGATCTATCTTACTTAGAACGCTCTCTCCTATAATCTCAGAGATTACGGCGCAGACAGCTTTTGACAGTCCCTCATTTATTCGGTTACCAAATGGAGAGTGTATTATTACGTAATCCTCTATCTTCTCCAACAAAAGATTTTCCGGATCCGGTAAATAAAAATTAGCATCTTGTTCTTTAAGGATAGCGAATTTTGATATGTAATCTTTTCTTAATCTTGATGCCGCCTCTGCGACAAATCTATGAACTGGCATAAGCTCTCCTTCCCACGCAGGTATCGCACCAAGTGAACCGTTACTCCTAATAACACTTATTTTTGGCCCTTCTATCTTTACTATCTTCCAAGTTTCACCGCGCATTATGAATTGATTGCCTTCTTTCCCATTTTCTGCAACAAAACCCTCATCAAGAACACCTATCTTTTTGTTGAGTTGGCTATCAATTACGATAAACGTTTTTCTATCCGGGATGGATGAAATATTTGATATATAGAAAAGGAGGCCTTTGCGTGTTCTTATTAGATATTCACCATAATATCTTATTAGGTAATGTTTCATCAAGAAATCAAGAACTTCATTAAATTTTTTCCTAGTCAGGTTCTTATATGCGTATGCTTCTTGTATCGTCCTGAATATTTCATCAGGCTTTCCTACACCGTCTATAACCACGCCAACTATCTGATGCGCCAGAATATCAAGACTTCCCGACGGCATAGGTATGCTTTCCAGTTTATTTGCAATGCGGCAATTATTTATAGCTAGGCTTTCTAAGTAGTCATCTAAGTTTATAGTCAATATTCTGCCCTCTGCAACACCACTACGATTATGGTTAGAACGTCCGACTCGCTGTATCAGTTTTATTACTTGTCTAGGCGACATATATTGGATAACCAGGTCAACATCACCTATGTCGATTCCCAATTCCAATGAACTGGTCGCTATCATCAGATTGACTTCTCCAACCTTAAACTTATTTTCTATCTCCATCCTAACTTCTTTTGAGAGGGAGCTGTGGTGGACTTCAAGATGCTTGTCTTTCAAGAACTTCGATAGCCGCGAGCCTAAGAGCTCAGCAGTTTCTCTAGTGTTAGTAAATATGAGCGTGGATTTTGAGCTCTCAAGCTCATCTCGTATATACCTCAATGAATTAGCCACGACTTCACTCATGCTCTCTTCTGAAGCTGCAGTCTCATCTTCTCTTTTTATGTTTGGATAAATTACTTCTATGCCGTACTTTTTTTCACCCTTAAATTCTATACTGTCTTTGCAATCCAGAAATTCTTTTGATGCATTAAAATCTGCAATCGTTGCGCTTATTCCTACAGTCTGGAATTTAGTTATCCGTCTCAAGCGTTCAAGGGCGACACTGAATTGCGTTGCCCTTTTTGATTCCATCAGACTTTGTACTTCATCTACTATAATGTATTTTACATTTTTTAGGTGCTCTACAAGTCGTTTGCTTAAGAACATCGACTGTAACGTTTCAGGAGTGGTTACCAAACAGTGTGGTGGCATTTTAGCCTGATTTGCACGTTCTGTTGCAGAAGTGTCACCGTGTCTTATATCGACTTCGACACCCATCTTATTGCTTATAGTTATTATATTCTTGAATATATCACGATTAAGCGATCTTAATGGCGTGACGTAGAGAAGCTGCAGATTACCGCTTCCAGTATCAATCTTGTCCAAAAAAGGAAGGAAAGCAGCCAAAGTCTTTCCATATCCTGTCGGGGCACCGAGTATGAGGTTCTCTCCGGCACTTATTCTAGGTATCGCAAGCTTCTGTATCTCAGTTAATTCACCGAACCCGGCTTCCCTCAATATTTTTTGTAGCTTATCACTTAGGATATCCATAAATATTATAACGCCTTAGACATACATATGCCTAATAAAACTAATAGTGTAATCGAATCTGCCTATAAAGCTTTCGTACCAGATGTACGGGATAGAAGGAATGTAGATATTGCAGCAGAAAAAATAAAATCGTTCCTTATGAACCAAACAAAATCTGTGAAAGCCCGCATTGAGATAAGTTTTGCTGGTTCGTACGCTAAAAATACCTGGATAAAAAAGGAAAGTGATATTGATATCTTTGTTTTATTCGACTCTGAAAAGGCGACTTGTAAACTAGGAGAACTGGTGCCGAAAGATTTCTCACAGGAACATGGAACCAGAATCTATTATAGAGGAAAAATAAATGGGATAGTCGTAGAGATAATTCCTTTAGTAAAATTCAAGGATATAGCGGGGGTGAAAAACTCCATTGATTTATCAATATTACATGCGGATTACATAAAGAACAAATTAAATAACGGACTAAGAAAAGACATAATAATTTTAAAACAATTTTGTAAGGCAAATAGCTGTTATGGATCAGAAACATACATTCATGGCTTTTCGGGATATTCGCTTGAATTGCTAACGATAAGATATGGTGGGATATTAAATTTATTTACGGAAGCGCTTTCTTGGAAACCAGGAGTTTACGTTGATATAGAAAATATATACCCTGATATGGGAAAGGCATTAGATATGATAGGTGCACGTGGCAGCCCGTTGATACTTGTGGATCCAACAAATCCTAAGAGGAATGTGTGTGGGTCGCTAAATACAGAAAACTTTGCGAAGTTCGTGTTCGCCATTAAAAATTTTACGGCAAATCCTTCCCTTGGGTTTTTTATAGATAAGGACTCTAAAAAAGAGGTTTTGACACTTTCTAAAAGGAGAGGCGTAAAATTGTTCAAGTATAAGACGAAAATAATTGGGCCAAAAGATAAGTTTCTGTCGATGTACAATAAAAACATGTTTAAACTATTGAAAGAGCTGGCGGATAATGATATACTAATTTATGATTGTAATCCTGTCTACAAGGAAGATGAAGTCCATCTTTTCTTACAAGTCGCAAACATCCCAAGTGCAAAAACCAGAAGAGTATTGGGTCCTGAGGTATGGTTGGATGTAGAGAACTTCAGAAGATTTTTAGAGGAGCATAAAAATGCCTATATACATGGTGAATTTGCAGCTTACGATAAGCCATATAATATAAAAGATTTTGAGGTCTTCATCAACAAAAAATTAAAAGAATTTATATCATCAAAATCTATAAATAAAAATTGATTTAGAAGCCTCGATAGCTCAACGGCAGAGCATTTGGCTGTTAACCAAAGGGTTGCAGGTTCGAATCCTGCTCGAGGCGTTTAGTTTTATATTCTTGTGCCTTTTTGAATAAAAAGGAGAGGGTTTATTGGAGCAGCCACAATAATTTGTGTCTCTTTCTATAATAAAACCGGCTCGTTCGCCCCAAATTATCTGAAAAATTAGAGGTGGGCGTCCTTTATAGAAAAAGGGTTTCTAATTGTTTTTATCTTTAATTGAGTAGCAAAGAATCTAAGCTATAAATAACCGGGATTTATCTATTTACTATCTGTTATGTTAGGCAAGAATGCACAGATAGTCATAGGTATAGCGATAGTCATAATCTCCGCAGCATTTCTTTTGGTAGGGATTTATTTTGCAAACATGCAAGGGCTCTTTTTTCAGAACGGTGCGAACTCTCTGCAGTTATTTGCTAATAATCTGGCCGCAGTGAAAAATGCACTCTATATGGCGCCTTCTTCTTTGAGCATAACCTTATCTGGGAATAACTCACTTTGTACTTGGGACCCCTCTACAGATGCATATAATTGCGGCGGAGGGTCCAAAATATACAATGTATCATACGCAAGCGGCCCTACTCTGGATGTGGGCACGAATACATTCAGCGTAGCACTGTGTTTTATGTTGACTGTCGGTCCGCCAGGTCCGAAAGCTGCATCAGCAGCAGATGAGGCCTCTGCAGAGGTTGACTCACTTAGTGAAGCCGCAATTAGTGCAGAAAATGATTTTGGGGAGGAAGCATTGGCGACAACAATATATAAGCGTACTTATAGGTCTGCAAGATTAGCCTTTAACGAACAATTCGGCCCGGAGCGGGAAGCTCAAGCAATGGAAGGCTTGGATGCTTTATTTAATAGGGCAGATAATCCGAGTCTAACTGCCCAAGCAAAGAGATTTATTCAGCAGAAGAGCGATGTATTTAGCGGGATAATCACACCCACAAGCTACTCTGAATTGGTACTTTCTTATCTTGGAAAGGCATATTCAAACATAAAGAAAGTACAGGACATTTACGACACATATCGAAATGCAAATTTTCTGACTAAATTAGGTGCTAATATAGGGCAGATAGGCTTGGTTTTCTGGCTATCAGCAGGCGCCCCTGGCTCTAGCGTAGTTACTAATCCTTTTAGCACGGTTTATAATGTTATCACCAACGGGTTCTCTGTAGCAGGTAATACAATAGGTGGGATACCTTCCAATGCGCAAGTACAGGCAAACACCGTTGCGGCTAGCTATGATACTGGCGCGCCAATAGCATCACAGGACGCGGCTATAAACCTGCAATTACAGCAGTATACTACACTCGCTTCATCTGCGGGCGATTTTGCTAGTAGTCAAACTGTAAATCCACAGACTTATAATGCCATACAATTAGTTATCGGTAACGCTAATCTCCAGCAACAGATTTTTAGTCAACTGGGACAATATGCTGCAAACCAACCCGCTGTAGGTGCTTATAATACGCCTTCTGCCGGCGTTGGAACTCCAGCCTCTCTTAGTGCGGATAACTCATTTATAGGCAATGTCAAGTTTAATGGAGCAGGGGACCCTCTGCTTTCCTCAGTTGGTTTTCTTGCAAGAAAATCCCTTTTGGTGTATGCACAAACTGCCTCGTGTTTAGGTTCAATGCCACAGGGAATAAGCCTAAACAATATCTTAAGCAAAGGGCTGCAGGCATACGGGGAAATAACTAGTCCAGTAGATTTCTACAATAAACTAAATGTCGTGACGAATATCGGTACCTATTTTGTTGGTTATGGTGGTGAATTATACGTTAACGGCCAGTCAAATGGAATACCAACCTTGAGTGGGGCACCAATAATAACAGACCTGTCCGACCTATGTAGTATCGCAACCACTACTCCAGATGTGAATGGTAATTTAGCTACGTTAGTATTTCCTGCTGGCAACGGAGATATCTCGTTCTCATTGACACAGGGGATGTACAACACTATGTGCTCAAGCCTAAGTGCACTATACCCAAAAACTATTTCAGACATGGTTAATCAGATGCTAACAGATAAACAAAATACATTTACCGTAAGCATCCTCGTGCCGTCGCAGTTTTCCGTATCATTGTCAAACTCTACCGGCAGTTCAAAAATCTGTTTGAACAGGATGTTATTGGATGGAAATGGGAACCCCTTCTCGGAGATTGCCCCCAGTGGAAACGGACTTGGTCAAGGATATCTTACTGAGTACGGACTTACTATGTCATGCATAAACGTTACGAATCTTACAAATGGACATGAAAATCTAATATTTGGTGAGCGTGCATTTAACCTGGGCAGTAACATTAACAAAAATTCGTTTCTCTTCAATGATCCCTCGCAGGTAGGCTTCTCGATACCACCAGGCGATTATCCAAATCAACTAACGATAAACCCCCAAGAAAGTTCAACTTTCCAATCCACGAGTAATTTTATAGGTGGTCCATCTCCCACAGTTAAGCAGTCTATGGGTGTGGATTCGCCATCGGTTAATTTTATGGTATCTCTCTTAGGTAAGAACTGGCAGAGTAAATTACAGGGCGCATTGAATTCTCTACAAGTATCTGGACAGAATGCGCTTGGAAGCTACATTGTTTCGGCACTGTTAAATGACGCAGGTAATAATGCACTTTCTTATTATCCTACCGATTATGCAAATGTTACTTTTACGGTCGTTAAGACCATCGCGGCGGATGGCGTCTCAGATTTCAATATAACTTCAGTTTCAGATAGCCTTCTATTCGGCATATACCCAAATAATTATAATTCTCTTGGGGGTACCTATGTATCAAACTCGCTTTCGAATACAAATCTATTTGGGTTCACGCCCATACTAAAGGTGTTATCTGGAGGTTAAATGGCACTCACCCAACTAATGGCGTTTACAAATGCAGGCATCCTGGTTATGTCATTTGCTCTATTGCTGATAGTTCTTTCCGTAAACGTTTCAAATATTAACAGTGTTGCAGTGTTTGCGAACGCGAAATCCGTAGCAGCGGCTATCGGTACGAGATTGATAACTTCTCCGAATTGCTTCGCTTACCAGTCGAACATGAATTATTATAATAATAATTCTGGTATACAAGGTGGTCCGATATTCTCGGTTACAGATACGCAGCCCGGCGTCGTTGACTTTAATAAGTTCGTGACAAATAATTTCCTTTCTTGTATACAATATATATACTTTGGAGGTGCAACAAACCTGCCAGCACTCCCAAGTCAGCTTGCCGCTTTTACTGGAATTTCTTTAACGTTAGTCGATACGCAAAATCCGAGTGATCTAGGACCAAGTGGCACCATAACACTCTCGAACTACCCGCAACTGAATATAGGTTCAAAATTTCCAGGACTGGAAAATTCAATTAATACTGAAGCAAAATATGCGGAATACGCGGCAATGGCCGCAAGCATAGCTGCTAGCGTTGCGCTCAGCTCCGTTAGTTTTGCTTCACTTGGACTTAATATTATAGTCGCGGTGGCCTCAAATTCGCACAACAGTATAGCTCCTCAATACTCTCTTTTATCTGCGCTCGCAGCTCAGGATACGTATACTGAATCATTTCCGGTCGATATAGAGTTCAGTAACGCACAAGGGCAGCCGTTATACCAGGACACGGGCGTTTTAGAAGTAGGAATAAGCTATGGGATATCACCTTGATATGGAACTAATCAAATCACGAAGAGGGCAGCTAACAATACTGGATTTGGTATTAGTACCTATGGTGGCGGTTATCTTATCAGTTTTGGCAGTAGCATTTTTACAAAATCAGACTGCCAGTCTAATAACTGCAGTAAACCAGGAACCCTCTATCCAAACATGTAATTTTGCATTAGATAGCTTATTTAGCGGCTATTATGTAGATACGCCAGCGGCACTAAATACGCTTGCTTTGCAGCATCCTTCCCAGTACGAAACTGCATTATCCTCCCAACAGACCTCTCTATCCGCTCATTGTGGCACAAGCTGTAATCTCGGTTATACAGTCTTGTCAAACTCGCTTACTAATTTTACTTCGTTATTTTCAAATTTCATAAATTATTTTTCCTCTTTTTCAGTAAGTTCATTCAACAACATAGCATCCGGCTCCGCGATTACGCTACAGACTCTGGGGATGAAAGTTTATCTGAATCAGATTCCGCCTGCTTCATCTGGTTCAACGGTCTGTTCACTGTCAGTTTTTAACCCAGTAAATCCAGAAAACCCATATACCGTTTTTGGAGTGCTTAGCTGATATGAAAAATCGAAAAGGACAAGCGAATATAATTGCGATGGTAGGCATGATTGCCGCAACGATATTTGTAATGCTAAACGCTTTTACTTACATCAACACCGTAGGCTTAAGCTCTACTATAACAATAACGGCACAGAGCAGTATCTATCAGAGTCTTGCTGTAAAAGATTACCTAATACAGCAGGCACATTATCTTTTTGATAAAGCACAGCTGTTCGATGCGTTTACATTAAATCCGACAATGTCTACACTCAATTGTGGTTATATAAACACGACAACACGGCTGCCGTTTATTCCGGTTGATAAAGTCTACTACTGGCATAATTTAGAGGGACAGACCTGCTTGCCTAACAACCAAGAGATATTGTACGGATTGACGCAGTTATTAAATCAGAGCCAATTTTCATTCGTAAATAGCAGTGGATTAAACGTCCAGTCCTTTTTAGATTTGAATTTTACCAAAACAGATAATCAGGGGGTTTTTGAGGCGACATTTAGCGCCCCTTATTTGGGTGATAAGTATGAGTTTCTATACAACAGGAGTAATTCTACCGGTGCAACCTTCCAGGTCTATGATCTAGGTAATGTAAATTGCAATCTTAAAAATTCGTGCCCAGTGCCGATACAGATATTTTCTGGGCCAACCGGTTCATTATTCGCCCTTAATGAAAGTCAGTTCATACTGTTCCCAGAATCGGATATTGTGACGGGCGTGCTTAGCCAGCCAACAATCAGATCCGCGTTTTTCCAAGGCACAATTGGGTCACTTACGGCCTCAAGTTCGCAGTTCACTGTAATAACTCTTCAAGATGGTCTGTCTGCGATAGTGTTTGATGCACAGTCTCTTCAAGGTGGAAAAACCGTGACACAGTTTTTCCTAGTTCCATTGGCGAATCCGAATCTATACACACTAAGCGCAGCGATCGCAGCCGATAATGCTGCAGGGGTGCCATCTATGATTACATTGGTAAATAATAGTGTGTTTTCATTTGCCGGTACGGAGTATAATTTTACTGTAACGAATTATCCAAATGGAGTCTTCAATATAATACCTGAAAACTATGCCATAGTACCACTTCAACCACAATTCGTATACTACAAGTATATAATAAATCAATTTGATCTAAGCTCAGGACAAAATTTATTGTTTTCAAATTACCAGCCATTGAGGGTTTCCGTCTCACTTTTCCCGCTTTATAATCCGGAAGTTTGCCTTTCGTATAATGAGTTGCAATTCACACTGCAGAACTGCTTAAGTGTATCCGGATACGTAACGACATCCGATTATCTAAGTCAACTAATGCAAACGGGCGTCGCGTTTGTAAATGAGAGCTTTCCGCTTGGTAATCGGAACATAACTGGATTCGCACAATACGCTCTCTATAATTATCTTAATAACGTTGTACACGGAGTAAATCTAAAGACGGTTTCCGTTAATGGCCAGCCAAAATATGACTGGTACAGCGCGCTTTTGTTATCTATGGGTTCAATAGAACATGGTACGTCTTATATTATAAACAAGTTAAGTCGCGTAGCGCAACCGTATTATGGGACGGTAATCTATAACTGTAGTATTAATTCTTCAGACATGCAATACTGTAGGACGCTTTTATCTCAAACTTTAGAAGAAGACCTCAAGAACCTGCTGGACTACCAGGTCCCTGCCGAGGTAAGTTTTCTTTCTGGCACTCCTTTTAATGTGAACGTTTTGAATCTCTCAGTAAGTGCACAAGAAGCAAGCAGCTGTAATAATTATGCAAATTATAACGCCACCGTAAATTATACATACTCATTCTCTCCTCAAAGATTTAGTAATATCTCTTCAGAAACCCTTGGTCTGCCGATCTCACTAAATTTTGGCTATCAAAATAATCTTAGCCTTGCTCCAACAGAAAGTTGTGGGATAAAAAATAATCCATATGTAGACGGCTTCCCAGGATTTGTACAGACGCTGGCGTCACCAAGTGCTACATATTTCAATTGTGCGCCTGTGCTTGCAAAGAATTTCCTGAATACGACGTGCATTACCTCAGTACAGTTTGATTCGTCTAGTAAGAATATAGACTCTGTGGCACTTGTGAGCCAAATAAACTCGCAGGGGGGGACATGTAAGCAAATCTCTAATAGTAACAACATATTTTGTAGCGGAATAAGAATAAACCTTATGACGCAACCCAGCTTCTACCAGCGTTGGTTAACCGCAAGTAACAACTGTCCGAATTATGCACTCATAAATGCTAGTGGCGTTTCATATAACTTTACTTATTCAAATTCACAATCAACGTCAAAATACGTTGCTATCCCGAATGGATTGATATCCTCCTCAGGAGGAGGGATTAACTCGATTAAAGATTCTCCGCAAAATTGGACTTTTGTCTCAATCAATTCGACAAATCTTAACCTTCCGGACAATTTCTCAATCTATGCGGGCGTTGTGCAGACTGGGCCTTCCCCAAGTTTTAATTTTGTAATGAGCACATACCCAACTATTGGGCATATTGATACAATATTCCAGTTGAATAATGGTAATTATCCAAATGTGGTTTATAATTACAATGGAGGGACTGGCACCTTAAATGAATTAGCGGCTTCGCGTAACTCTGCATCAGCAGGTTCTGAAAATAACTTGCAAATTAATCGTTATGGTACGTCGGCATCTGGATATAATTTTACTTTTACTCTAAATTCGGTATTACAGTCCACAATAAATTATTCGAGTGCAATTAGTGGAACGGTGTTTAATAATCCAGTCAATTTGCTTGCGCTTTCCACTGATGATAAACCTACTTCTGACTATGTTGATTATCTGTTCGTTACCAACTACATACGTGGGTATAATCCAGTAAATATGATACTTCCATACCAGTCAGCTGCATCCCTAAATCCCTCTCTCTCAAAATCATTTGGATTATTGTCAAATACAAACAATGCATACTACAATGTAATTCTTTTGAATCCAATCCACTCAAACAGTGCATATCAACTGAAACTAAAACTGGATTCAAATTTCAACTATAACTCATTCTTTAGTGCGCCTTACATAGAGATATTTGCAGTCAATGCATCCTCAGATAATTCTGAATTATTATCTTGGTGGAACCAAACTACAATACAGCAAGGGGGAATCATATGGGTAAATATAGGCAAAACAGCCCCATCTGCTATATACGTTGTTTATGGGCCGGCGGCGTATGACATAAGTCCACATTCTGACTCCGGAAAAAGTGTTTTCCCATACTTTTTCTCTAATAGCTCTTTAAACTGGCCTTTTAATTTTAACTATTCACAGTCAAAATCTAATCGCATTATGCAGAGGTCACATCCCCTAGACTTAATTAGAACAGGTCCTCTGGCACCATATGTCTACAACTCAACGCTCACTCAATATTATGCTCAATTTGCATGCGTCACTGTAAAAACGCCTCAAGGTAACCCAGAATTAAATATACAGATGTTAAATGCAACGTATTCTCCATATGCCCCGCAATTCAATATCAATCAACTTTATGGAGAGTATAATCTTGCTTATCCAAATTTCCAGGTAATTACAAGCGCAAGCAATTGCGCCAATAGCTGGAATTGTTGGTCTGGTTAAACCGTATGAAACACAATAAAAAGTTAAATTTAACAGATTCGATTAGATTTAAGAACGTTATGTGGGGAATATGAAATCCATAAATTATATGCTGATAGTGGGGATAGTTGCACTACTTATTATATCGTCAACGCACCTACTTTTAAACAATTATAGTGTTGGAATCACAAATAACGGGTCTACTTATAGTATGCGCCAAGGGCCGTCACAACAGAATATAACGGCGCTTGAAAGTATGCACATAGGTGTAAATACTTATGCCAGCTCGGGTGTAAGCTCTGCAATACAGAGTAGTGAGTGTATCGGAGGGGCTGGCACGTGCGGCGGTTCCGGCGTCATAAACTCTAACTTCTGGTTCAATGAGAAATTTATAAGTGGGGCTGCAAATACGGGCGGTACAGGGGCTTGCAGTGCAGAGAATTATTTGACGCCCCCTCATTGGCAATGGGGATGTGCACTTAACCTTCCACCTCTATGGCCAGGCGGTCCATGCTTCCCATGGCTTTATACTGTCTCAGGCAGCGCCACAGTGCAAACATATTCCAATATAGTGGGATACTTAGGATTTCCGGAAACAGAAAGTGGCGGCGCAGTTGAGAGCGGGGCTCAAAGCTGTAAGCCTGGCAATAGCGGTTCATTTAATTTTCCAGATTTAATCGCTGCAGAATTAAATGGGTTTGACGTATCAAATCCAAATTATTGTTTACCGAGCCCTACGGGCAGCACGATAACTGTCGCAGGTAACTCTTATGCCAATGATCCTAGTGCAACATATCCGAACTTCTTTAACTGGAGTGCATCAAAATATCTTTATGAGTACGGCTCATCGCCATATTACTATGCGCTGAATCCTGCATTCTACCCGCCAAGCAATAATCAGGGAGGACAGACCAGTCCATCGGCTCTGCCGGCTCCTTCTACACTTATAATTCCCGCAATATCCTGCGGTGGAACATTTCCTAATAATTATGTGAACTTCAAATTTCCAGGGAAAAGCGGTATACCCGCAATAATGTCACTTAGTGGTTATACCCCCTCAGTAGGTCTAGCTGCATATAACGGGGTCGGGGTAAGTATAACTTATGTATTCGGCAACGTTTTCTGGCCACCGTTTGCAAATGATTATTTGGCAGCACCAACCGCAGAGTCCAGTATCTTATCTGCATTTAATTTTGCCTTGCCGACTCTAAATAATGCGACTTTCCCAGCCGGAAATAAAGGTGAACAGCAATATTTAAATGTAGGAGGACCTTTCTCACTGTCGATACCTTCGGATTATTTTAACACCGGTAATCCTCCAAGCATAGGCGGACAGTCTGTAGTGATACCAATCGTGCCGTATGAGACTAACCTCTCACTGTTAAGCGTAGCTAATCTCGCTAGGTTAAACTTCAAAAATCCATTAGAGAACCCGCTGATAACATACCCTATAAATAAGAGTGTCTACCTTGCGTTACCTGAAAACGCCTATAGTGTACCAAATCTGCAGTCGGCTTATTATCCCGGAATATCAAGTGGAGCTTCGAGCAACGCCTACACTTATGATTACTTTAGGACCGACGGCGTTTTCCCATTTTGCGGATGGAACTCATTAACAAATAATGCAGCAGGTACACCGCCGGGAACAATCTATAAAAACTGCACATTTGAGAATCCAAGTTATGTGAATCCGGTCTCCTATATAAGATTCTGGACATTAGGTCAGGGGTATTCTGGCTTCAAGAATGTTATAAATGATCAACCTTTTGCTCCACAATATGATACCGCAGACCCTCTGAATAACTTTACGGCTAAAGAGCTTGATAGCTATTGCTTTTATGGAGAGAATTTCAATGAGAATACAGGTGTTTATACACCTCCTAGCTATTCCAGAATAATTCCCCCGCTTGCAAGCGAGAATTATACTTCTGCAATTGGCAAGTGTAATGGTTTCTTTAACAATACGAATTGTTTTAGCACATCATATAGCACTTATATCAACTTTAATGACGGTATATTCATGAATAATATTGAATGTACCCCTAACGGGATAGTTGCCCAAAACGTAACCGATGCTTGGATAAGTTCTATTTATCTTGCAAATGGTGCGGGCAATTTCTGTGGCTATTTCCTAGGCAGAAAGGACATAACCAAACCTTATGCAAATTCTACGGTTTTCGGCCAGACGCTCGGTACCTGTCCCGTATTCAACTCAAACAATTCTGAAGTCCCACTCGTGATAACTATGAAAAACGTAGGAAATTCTGAGATAACAAATCCTTATTTGGTAGTGCTGTTTCGGGACACAAACATAAGTCAGATGTTCACTAGTAACCAGAATGCCGGTAATCCCTCTATAGAAAATCAGTATTCTGGATATTATAACTTCCTTAAAGAGATGCAATCCACTAATGGCGTTATAGAAGTAAGATACAATGGGAGTCTGCAGACAAACATGTTTTATTATAATCCGCAATATCCTCTAAATCCTGTACCATTGCAAGAATTACTTTCAAACGATCCGAACTACCTGGCAGGTCCATACAATAACTCCTTATTGGGGTTGTGGATGTCAGTTCCAGGTCAGGGCCAACTAAATAATGGACCTAATGTGATAAGGACGTCAAATACTCTGCTAGTCCACGCTAACTCTAGCAATAGCGGCCTCCCGAGAATAGCTCCTAATGGCACTGTCACATTCACCGTTGAGATTCCAATGGGCGTTTTTAAGCAGTTATTAGGTGGCAAATATAATGTAAGTGTATATTTCGGAAACATGTTCAATGTTTCGTGGTCAGGCTCTTTGAATAATGTTCCAACTACGACGCTTTTCACAAATAGCATCAATGTAGAACCTCTGCCATCCTCGGATCCTTCTGCCCTTAATAACAGCTTTAACAACGAAATTATAGATCCAAAGAGCACTTCGCCATCACCTACGTGGCAGTACCTAGTTTCCTATTCGATGAATCTTAGTAAAGCTCCGTTTGGAGCAAGTAGAATCTACTCTGATTCTATTAATTTCTCAGTATCTGCCCCAAACTCTACTCAGTCAGTACTGAATGTTACACTGAATCCTACCGTAACTTTTGTTAATGGAACACGTACATATCGTTCATATGGCGATAAGGCAACTGGATTACAGCCCGACTTCAACTTATCTGGATCGTCAGTGTCATGTTTTGCATCTCAGGACAATATTCAGGACTTTAGTGTATTCTGGACTACACAGGCAGTCTCTCCTCCAAATATACGTTATGCTGTGCAAAACTTCTATGCTCCGAATGGCTCTGTGTCGAATATACTCGTAAAGAGGTGGCTCGGTATATTATTCATGCCATACGCAGACCAGGCAGTGCTTAACTATAATAACCTGCCAATATATCCCACGTCTTCCATTTCAATGCAAATAGAACGTCCAATTATAAATCAATCCTCCACAAATCAATATGCAGATGAGGCGATTGCTTACTTTGGTGCGGGGGCTGAAAGTCAGTTGTTCGGAAACTTTTCTTCTGAATACACTGCATTAGGGTTAATCCCAAATATTGCTCCGATAGCAGTTCCTTCCTCGATATACGGTTTTTCACTGAATGTTAATTCTCTCTTGGGTGACAAGTCTGTAATACGGATATTTGGCACTCAAAACATCGCAAATTACAGCAGTTTCGTGAATAAGCAAATTACAGCGGTTCTTTATCTGAATGGGCAATCTACAGGCTGCAGTTTATCTAGCTTGACGACAACTGCCCAGACCGTAACCATATCCCCCTCCAGTTGCGTTGCGAGTAAATTGCTGTCATATACGCCGCAGCAGGTGAATCAGTCGAGTCTGGTATTAACTTCATCGACGCCGTTCACAGTACAGATGTATAATAACTCGGATATGAACCTGTCAAATACCAGTCAGGGAGGAACTGCACTAGCGTGGTCAAATGCAACTAATCCTTACTCTTCCAGTACAGCATTCACGGCGTCTTTGAACATGACCGCCTCTGCTAGCAATAAAGGATTTACATTGCTTTTTGGACCATTGCAACAATATGGGGTGATAAACAACATAGACTTTTATCTATATAACACAAACGACACTCCCTTCAATTGCAATATAATCAATAATGTGGGGCAGGTGCGTAACAACGGGGTTACTGCGGCTGGCCATCCTGGGGAATATTATGCACCAAATGGTACAATACTATGCAATATTACTGCCCCCGTACAGGATATCCGCGCCGTCCTCATAAACAAAACTAATTCTGGATATCTTGGAAGTGGAGATGTCGGGCTCGGTGTTTCGATACAAAATATGAATAACCTCAAAGGCACGCCATCTTCACTTTTCATTACAGATAATGGTGTGCCAGTTGATTCACAGGACCTGAACCTTAGTGAATTGTCTACTATACCATCCTCTAATCCCGGTACACCCGCGAGTGTAAAATATACTCCGATATGCCAGAATTCAGTAGTGTATAATGGCGTACTAAATTACTCAGGATCACAAAATAATTGTAATGGGGGGCTTAATCCTAATGGAGAATATAGTATAAGCTTTATAGAAAACACACCTGGACAGAACGTTCTAAGAGCAGTAGGATTCGAGTTTCCATCTACAGCCCAAAAAAGTGGCGCTTTTATAAAAATTTCACCCTTTGCGATAGGGGATGCTCCGTCCACAGTCTATAATCTTACACTAAATGTACCGTCTCCAAATGCAGTCCCAGTATCATTCTCTCTTCCGAACTTGGGAGGGTGCAACAATGTAAGATTTTTAGGTGATTCACCATATCCTTATGCTGAAACACCTTACCAGGTAGTCTCATCATCTGCGGGACAATGCACTTACGATTTTATTTTCAATAAGCTCAATGCGTACAACCGCAATAGTTATCTTATATTTGCAGGAGTGCAGCCGTCCCCTGCTTCGTACAGCAGTAACTGGATGAATGTATCATCTACACTATACAGCGACCTAGTAACGACAGATGCTTACACTGCCACTCTTTTGGGCAATTGTAAGGCGTCGCTTGGCCCGTGCCTAGAAGGATTTAAGATTGGTAATTTTGGAACCGTCGGAGATCTTCTCGTGAATAACGTTTCTGCATCACAGGCTTCAGTAGCTGAGACAGTAGATGGTTCTATAACAAAGTGCTTCACAGTCTCATACTCTGCGAACCAGCAACTAATCTGGCATGAGACTGGCTTCGGCGGAATTAATTATAACTCGAACAATTTGTACCAGATAACAAATCCTTCACAGAGTGTACAGAGTCTTTATTGCTTTTTCAATGGCGCGCCAGTAGTAACGGATAGTGTACTCTCCGAGGGACAGGCGCTGTCTTTTAATATAAATAATAATCT
Source organism: Nanobdellota archaeon (assembly GCA_021852265.1). GTDB lineage: Archaea > Nanobdellota > Nanobdellia > Parvarchaeales > Parvarchaeaceae > Parvarchaeum. The sequence continues at coordinate 34,210 of JAJZNV010000014.1, read as the reverse complement.
TATATCCAACTTTAGTTATGTCCAACCGTCCATGTCTTCACAGTTATACGTGCCAGGTCCAAAAGACGTTGGATATAACGGTTCCTATTCGAAATCGTATATAGTTTCTCAGGCAGTGAATAGTTACCCTGTAACAGATACATATGTTATAACGCAGAATAATGCGTGTATACAGAATCCATATCAGACATCGACAGGCGCACTTATTGGGAGTGGCTTTCAAGGTGTGAAGTTGCAGTACTCTGGCACCAGCTCTTATTGTATCTTTGGAGAGATACCAACGTATACAACTGAATCGGGTGCAAACAATTACTACACAGGCGCGCGGGGAGAGACCGTTGCCTTGAATTATATCCCTGGAATATACAACCTGACGACTGCATCGGGTCTAAATGAAACACTTTATGGGAATTGTGAATTAACTGGCAACATAACTGGTCAAGGCAGTGTACAGACTGTATCCTCCGAAAAACTGTATGTTCTTACCTGGCCACAATTAAATGTAAACGGTTCATGGGTAAAATATAACCCTCAGAATCCGACCGAAGCTTTCTTAGCCACGCATACTGCGCCTTTGATGCAGTCTGCATTCCCAAGTGGGGGAGTTATATTGAGTTTGAATTCGAATGCAGGTAGTATAATGTCATGTCCTGTTAATACTACGGTGCAGAATTATACAACGTGTACCGCCCCGATAGCAGGAGGGGTTCAGCTTATGAATGGATCATTGGATGGCATAGAAGGGATACCAAATAGCACTATCGGAAACTCAAAGGCAGATTATATTGGAGGGGGCTGTCTCATAACTTCTCAATATTCATGTGCGCCAACAGACGGTGCGCTGTCACTGGAATCAATTCCCGCAGTCGAATCTGGACAGGTATCCGCCCCCTCTCAAGCCACTGCGAAATACCAGTTGAATGCGAATGAGAACTCTGGCAACCAGATTCAAATAAATACGCTGTCCTTCAATTGTAACGGCTGGTATTACTCAGGTAATCAAAGCATCGGTTTGCCACACACTCGCTATACAAATACAACCGTGTCGTGTGATTATGGAAACAATGGTAATAATTGTGCAGCAAGCTATTCTAATACACAGATAGGCGTGGATACAGGTGTACTCACATTTTCATGTACCGTTTCAGGTAGCATTCCCAACTTGGTTTCATCAGGCATCACTATGAGTTCAGTTTCTACTGGAGGCGTTTCAGAATCAAATCCGACGGGAATGCTTAGTAGTAATTTCTGTGGCAATGTAACGGACTTCATTAATGAAAACATACAAAGTGGGATTGCGGTAAAATGGATGCCATACTCCACAACCAATAATGCACAAGGGTATCCCCTCGCCGAGGTTGGAGGATGCCTTGCAACCAGGGACGCATACAATATTTCACAGCCAGCAGTGACTACAACATTCTCGGGTCCTAATGGAATGAACTTTAAATCAACTTATTCTTGCCCCGCAGGATACTCGGGAACTATAGAATCGTGTGCGCTTCCTGCAAATAATATGCCCTACAATGAATCCATCCCACCGCTCCCCACATCCTGTCTTGGAATGAAATACATCAAATTTAATACGACTTTCATTTCAACCCCAGTCGGCGGAGATAACGGAAGTTACGGTCAAACTCCACTTGGTTGCAACAATGCACCAGAAGGATACACGACGCCAACAGTAACGGATGGTTGCATAGCGTATCATTCTGGAATATCAGCCAAGGTAAACGCCTCATATGTGCTGCAGTATGATAATAGCTCTTTAATAGGTGTAGGCTTAGGTGTTATCAATGCGACAGTTCCAACAAATGTGTCAATTCCACCGAGCGGGTCACAGGCTGTGGTAAAAGACCAGTACATGAGCGGTTTATCAGTGTCACAGTATGAAATAAATAACATCTTTACGAAATTGTATCCAAGCAATCTTTTCTTGTCTAACATTCCTCAGGCAGCACTCTTCAAGTCATCTGTATATCCTTTTGATTTGCTGAATGTACTTCTATTGCAGAATCCGTACTTTAAGATATATGGTATACCTGCGTTAGCGAATGGCAGCATTTATGATTATGCTATGAATATTTTTACCGGGGGAACCTCTGCCAACTGCATCGGCGGTAATGGAAATCATATAGATTATGCATTGTATGGTCTGGGAGAAGGCCAACTCTGTTCCGGTCAAAGCCTGCCACAGCAGTATTTGAATGGGATATATTTATCCCTTGGAGCCCTAAATCAGGGACTTCACGCGTTGCAGTTCTACAGTGTTAGTGAGACAGGAAACACGGCTGACCCGACCGTGAATGTCTATGACACACTCGGAAGCGCATATAGTATTAACGCTAATTGCAGCAATGGAAACTCTAGATCATTTTCATCCCAGTACACAGGGGGGACCTGGCATTTGAATATATCTTCTGATGAAGAATGCAATAACATAAATAATAGGCTCTATGGCTACATTGTAAGTTGTCTTTACCAGACACCAGGAAATACAACGTTTACCATCGGATCACAGTATTACCTTGGATACAATCTTCCGACACTTTGGAATATAAGTTATACCCTCTTAGTATCACCGAAGAGCTATAACATAGTTCCAGTGAATGTTTATGATGTTAATACGACTTTAGGCACATCAAAATTGTCCTTTTATCCTCCTACCGAATTTATAGAAAGTGGGCTGCCTCAGTCCACCCTCAGTACGTTTGGCTGGCAGATGAAATACGCCGGTAAACACTTCGTATCACACGTGAGCCAAATAGATGCACTTGTGAATGGCACCCTACTTGCAGAACCTAGCTTTCTTGTGGATAACATAACCGTTTCATCAGGTAGTTGTTTCACTACATATTCTCCAGTTCCTGGGAGTGGCAGAGCATCTGCGGGTAGCATAGTTAACATTGTATTTAATATATCGTCAGTCAAATGCATAACAACCTTTGCAGAAAGTGGACTAATCTCCGGGGCGCGCTGGACAGTGAATTATGCTGGTACTCAGAACTCGTCACTTTCCCCGACAGATATAGGCTTCTTCACAAACGTAGGGAATTATTCTTATTCAGTGTACGCAGCATCAAACTCTTCCTATGATAATAATGGAAATCCGACGTGTACAACCTATTATTCCTTCCTGCCCTCTGCAGGTAAGTTGGAAGCAGGTTCAACGTTAAATGTGAAAGCAAACTCCTCAACACGCTGCATCACGACTTTTACGGAATACAATCTTCCCGCAGGATATACATGGACAGTAAACTACGGCGGACTCAAAAAGAGTACACAGACATCTTTGTCTGGTTCGTCAACATCCATTGTCTTCCCGATTTTACCTGCCGGAAATTATCCTTATAATATAAGTTCATATGCAAATAACGCCGATATAAACCTTCTGCGTGTTGGCAATAATCCAGATGCAATTGTATACGACCCTCAGAATCAGTACATCTACGTTGCAAATGGCGCCTCCAATAGCATATCTGTGATCTCTTCCACCAGTAATACCGTGATAGCAAACATAACAAGCGGCGTTGGCAATAATCCAGATGCAATTGTATACGACCCTCAGAATCAGTACATCTACGTTGCAAATGGCGCCTCTAACAGCATTTCGGTTATAAGCGGAACGTCGGTAGTATCCGTGATAAATACTGATAATACAACATTGGGAATAACATATGACCCTACTAATGGAGACCTATATACTGTCAATAAGGGTAAAATAACGTTTGAAGGCTCTTGCGGAACCGGCTGCGGCTATTATTCGACTTCCCAGACAATTTCTATTATCTCAACTAGCTCTAATTCTATAGTCGCTACACTTAAAGTGTATGAAAATACCAAGGGTCCGAAACCACAAGGGCTGGGAGCGATAGATTACATCGGGGCGGTTGGTTATGTCTACTTTGTAGATCTTGGTGGAGGCGTCGGCGTAATAAATCCTTCATCGAATTCCGTATTTGCGTATCTTGCTGCAAACGTGATAAATACAAACACAATGCTTTATGCGAATGGGAAGTTGTATACAGGGGGGCCGTATGGCTTATACATCCTTAACATTTCAGATAGAGTATACTCCTCGAATAATACACAATCCGAATCCTCGCAGTTATCGCAAAGCATAATAAAGAACATAAGCTCGATGTCTGCTGCTACAGGATTCACATTTAATTCAAAAGATGGATACTTATACGCAGTCAATTCAAGAAATTGTAGTATAGATGCTTATAATTCAACTGATGCGAAATTAAAAGCAATAGGTCTTCCGTTGAGTTTGTGTGCGGGCAGCGTCGCGTATGATTCATATACGGGGCTATTCTACTTTACACTACCGTCTGCCGGGAGGGTATTAACTCTTAATAGTTACTCATATGGGACTAACTACTATGGAAACCTTACAGACGAACCGCCTTCACCAACCTCTGGAACGGTGACTGCCGGATCGACGACATATGTACAATTCTCATCCTCAGCCAAATCTACTCCCTCCTATGTTAGTTTTAACAGGACGAATATACCTCCGAATACGCTTTGGAGTGTTACTTATAGTAAATATACGGCAAAATCATTGAAGTGGTGGTATTGTTTGATATACAAAGGACAGTGCGTAAAGAATATAAGTGGCTCTACTGAGGTTTACCTCCCTACCGGCCCGAATATTACCTTAGCAGCATCCACCCCTGTCGACGGGATACTTTTACAGAATCCAGGAAATTATATCATTTCAAATTACAGCATCTCACAGGCTTCATCTCTCATCCAAAGTGCTTTGCAGACTTATTGGGGAGAGTGTGAGTTCTCTGCACCTCCATCACAGCATGTTTATGTTCCAAATAATGTTGGCGTGGGGCAAAAGACAAATTACATTGCTTACACACCGATGACATCTGGGTCAAATGCAGTCACCTTTTTGGACACCTGCAATATAGGTTTCATGGAGAGCAGCCTACCTGCTAATACAGTATGGTACGTAACATATGCAGGGGTGACTCAGAGTGCTAATGACACCAGCGGTACTACACTGGCCGATACTGCCTTGAATATGACGGTTTCCGATCTAAACCCAGCGGGTAGCTATTCTTTCTCGGTTGCGACAGCATATCCTCCAAATTCAGTGGGTTCTTGTGGTTCTTACTCGCCTTCGCCATCCTCTGGCAGCCTGCCGATTAGCGGTTCCCCCACTAAGATAGCATTTACTAAAAACTCTGCTTGCGTAACGACATTTATTGAGACAGGTCTTCCTAGCGGTACCACATGGAGCGTTACACTTAATCCATTAAGCACTGCAGTCACGCAAAGCTCTTCCGCATCTTCAATAGGCTTTTCCACCACAGCAAGTACGTATTATCAGTTTAGTACAGCGAACTCAAATGCAGGAGGTTGTGTCTATAGCCCTAACCCCGGTACTGGGAGTATAGAAGCAGGCACCATAAATAGTATAAGCTTTAGCCCAACTTCTTGTTCGCTAACATTTAGTGAGACCGGTGATCCAGGCGAGGGCTTAAATGAGTTTTGGAATCTTACATACACTAATGGACAGGGAACAAGTGGCTGGTCTAGTTCAAGTGCATCAACAATCACATTGAATGGCCTCCCATTAGGAGATTATCAGTATAGCGTAAGCTACATAGGTTCGGAATGTTTGAATCCGACAATTTCTCCTTCTTCTGGAAGCGTGAATGTCGGACCAGGTACCTCTACTCAAAACATAGGTTTCTACTGTTACACAACTTTCAGTGAAAACAATATACCTAGTGGTTTTAGCTGGAGTGTAAAATACTTAGGCCAGACTGCTTCTGCTACTGCCCCGTCGAGCATAAAGGTAGATGGGTTTGGAAGTACTGGCCAATACTACATTTCGAATTCGACCAACGGCAGTTCTGACACGCAAGCTTCAGCGGGTGCACTTTTATATGGCGCCCTCGCTTCGAATGCATACCAATGTTCTTATGGAGACTGTCTGGAACCGGGCACCCTCGCTCCGGGTAGTTCATATACCTTTAATTTTTATACAATAACAACCTTTGCAGTTTCTGATAATAATCCTTACAACTGTGAATGGACTCCATCTTATGACAGTTCTCAGAACCTTAATGAGTATGGCTCTTCAGAAGCGTTCTGGGACAATCAGAATTATGGGTATGAAATAGGCGGTAACTATAAATGGTCAGTAAGTTCGGATGGCGGAAGTCCAAAGAACTGTCAGAATAATCCCGGAACATTCAGTTCCTACTATTTCAGCCCGACGAGTGGAACTGCCGCTGCAGGTAGTACAGTAACGCTGCACATAGGTTATAAATCATAATCAGTTATAATAAAAAATTCAGTTTAACCTGTTTTTATACTCTATGTAGACTACCGCAGAAATATTCCATTGGACCCCATTCTTTAAAATAGAGTAATAGCCTTGTTCTTTTACCGATGTACGTATCACCGGCGTTAATGAGGAAATAAAGATTGAATACCGGTTCCATACCTCTAAGCTCAAACTCTGTGTTCTCAGATGCATGTATTAAGGCACTTAGCGTGTACTCTTTCAGTGAGTGATACGGGTTATATGCCGGCGGAAAATTTGGCATAACTTTAAGTATACCCTCTGTTTTATTTATTTCCCTTTTCGCCATCTTATTAACCTTTGTGAAGGTGGCGGGGTCCTCTAGTGCAAGTGATTCGGCTATCTTCAAAGTATCATAAATATTTGGTATGATTTTATTGTTTAGGACCTCACTATTAATCTTTCGATAAGCATCATTGCCAACTGCGGTCTTGTATAACTCCTCCGCGAATACCCTATAAAAGGTTGAATCTGATTTTCCACCGTCGATTTTTGAGAAGGCATCAATCGCGGTTTTAAGCGCATTTGCCATATCTATTAATAACCTTGATTCCAAACTTTTTACATTCTCCATATCAATTATTCACTTAGAAGGTATTTGGTATCAATAGTTTACTAAGCACCTCCTGTGCCGTATTTTCCTAAAAACGGAATACTCTAAAAAGCATAAATTTGCAAAGAGAATACAATTAAAATCAGCAGGCGGTTTTAAAATAACTGCACATTCTATGTCGGGGTAGTACAGCGGTAGTACGCCACCCTCATGAGGTGGAGGTCGTGGGCTCAAATCCCACCCCCGACAATAATATCAGTACTCCTGAAGGTAAAAAATTGGCAATGAGCTTCACAGAACTCAACTGGTAGCCTATTACTTTAATTTTATATACCATAGCTTCTGCAAATATTTACTTAGAATTTAAGTTATTTTGGCAATAATAGAAATTAGCTTTAATAAAATCTTTTCTAATATGGATATGGAGCACTCGAAGGAGCTTGTAGAAAAAGCCAAACAAATGGCCAAAGATGGTAAATCAATACCACAAATTTCGAATGAATTGAGTGTCTTATATAACACAGTTAGAGTTTGGGTAAGAGGTTATTGTAAAACAAATAGACATCCAAAAGAAGTTTTTGATAACGCATTTAAAATGGCACAATATGGAGCTAGTAAAATAGAAATAGCTAAGCAATTGAACTTATCTGCCAGTACTTTATATAAATGGAAGTTACCAAACCCTAAAAAAGATAAGTACTCTTTGGAATTAAAACAAAAGGTGAGGGAGATGGTATTAAACGGAACGTTCAAAATTCTTACCGGTTACAAATTAGGAATAAGCGCTAAGAGTGTATATAATTGGACGGCCGATATTTTCCGAGAAATAAGATACCATATCCTAAAAAGCTAAAGCATAAAATAAGATATTTGGTTAGGAGAGGAATGTCTAAAGTAGAAATTGCAGAGGCTTTTGGAATAGGTTATACGACTGTTATAAGACGGACTACAGATATACATAATAGCTAAAAGAAGAGATATACCTTTGTATAAAGCTCTAATGAAATTTATACCAATAAAAGCCATCGTTTCAGGAAACAAAGCAATTTATTACGTAAGAATTTATGAAAAACACATGCTAAAAACAGTCAAAAATGTCGGCTCGACTGAACATAATTAAATTTAAATTATATGAATAAGCAAACAGGTTTTCGAATATCCTGTTACAATTATTATATCTTTAAATTATAAACCAAAGTAGAGATAAGTCAGTAAAATATAACAATTCGGAATCTTCCGAATAAAAAACAAAGGTTTATTAATTGCCAGGGGGAAAGGTATTTTATGTCTAAAGGCCGTACAGTGCTGGTCGTATTTGTGCTCCTAATAATTATAGTCGTTGGGATACTATTTTGGAATGGGTTTTTCTCTGTACTTATGTCGCCTGGGCAGGGCGGGGGGCTTGCCGTTATAGTCAAAATTGACTATTTCACAACAGCATACAATGGAAGTTGTATTACAAATTCAAATGGATTTTGTAGAGTAAATTGGCAGTCAGTGAGTCCGTTCAATAATTCTCTTAATTATTCTTTAACTACGAATTTTGATAAATATTTATTTGTTAATGTAAGTGGCACATACTATGAATATAATTTTACAGCGACCCTCTTTGGCAAGATAGTTAATTTTAATAACGTTGGAGAAGGTTCGAGCATAAACTTGAATATTAATGATAATACTAGCCCATATAATTATCAAATAGTAAATCTGCCCGGTCCGTATACAAATGTATTTTATGGTTTAAAAGGAAATACGTTTTCTGGCATTGCTTTTCTACCGAGCAAAAATTTATCGTCAGACGATTTAGGACAAGCATTTTATATAACTGAGTCAAATGGTGTAACAACATTTACTCCAATTTCTATGTCAAAAGTGCTCGTAATTTCTAACAGTATTTTCCTTGGTGCTTCTAATATTACAGTTCCAGAAGAGGCAAATTTTAGTGTCACTAAACTTATTCAGATTCAAAATTCCGCTGGTCAAATCTTATTTAATAAAACATGCTATCAAAACGAAAGTGGCTTATATTATGCCGGTCATTACTTCTACTGCAGTCTTGGAATTAATAATTCGGTTGCAGGTTCTCTGCCAAGTCTATTAACTGGTATGTATTTAAGATATCCCAATGGCACGGGTGTTGACAAAGCAACAATCTCCTTTGATATTATAGGAGCTTGCCCCGTGCCCGGAGTTCGATGTTGAGTATAGGTTCTCTTCTGTATAACGCTTTCGTGAGCTCCCTAGTTCGTTCTGATATTTTTGTAGAACGCTTCGAAGCCCTCTTCCGCCAGCCTTTTTATTTTATCATAATAAGTCTCTAACATACAATCTACAGTTATCTAATCTTCTTATATCTATAACCTATATTTTTACTTAAAATGTCTTTTTACACAAAGCTTTTATATCTAAATCCGTTTATTTTTAGATCGCCACTTTCGGAAATACTGAATATATGTGATAAAGCCACGTTTAGCTTTTTAAAGTTATTATCCTTGCCGCGTTATCATATTATTATATGGTATATGACTTTTTGGAAGGGTTAATTATTGGGGCACTTGGCTTTTCTCTTTTATTTATTATTTTGATGTGGGTGCTGGTGAAGCGTTTAGCCGCAAGACTTTTTAATATGTGGCTGCAAGAAAGGCTGAGAAAAGAGGTAGCAAAATCATTAGCCATCCAGCGGCCCGTAATAAAAGGAAAGATAAGCGAGCAGTTATTTCCAGTACTGTATAACAAATTAGGAGACCTCGCAGACTTCAGGTTTTTAGGCAGTCCGGTTGATTATATAATATTTGAAGGCCTGTCAGAAGCCCGTGATGGCGTAGACAAGGAGGTAAAGATAAAATTCATTGAATTGAAAACGGGGCACTCCAGCTTAAATAGAGCGGAACAGATGGTAAAAGATGCTGTTGAAACTGGCCGTGTAAGCTGGGAGGAAGTAGATCTTTAAAAGATTTTAATATTAGATATAATCTATATCAGAACATGGATAAAAACCTTGAATCAAAACTAGAGAAAATGGTCGGCAAACAAACGGAATTCTCGTTTATTGGGTATAGAGATCCCAAACGCATGCTTATGAAAATATTGTTGGATGAGAATACTCAATTCGTTGCGGAGGTGATAGACGGAAACTTTGATCCGGGAGATAAATGTTCGGGGTTATTGTTCCATACTTTGTTCAAAAAGAAGGATGTCAAAGGCAATATCTCAATACCTAAGATAATGCATGATGCCAAGCCGATTGAACCTGCGCTTGCCACGTTTTTTAAGCCATGCTCAAACTCTCTGTACAAAGTAGTTCCTCCAGATGGCATAAACGCTGGGAAAGTAACGTTTTTATCGGCGGGGCGATATGGCGATCGTTACCGGTTATTGCTGGGGTTGTATAGTCTGTCGGTCAAGAATAATATCTCTGGGGCGTATACCCTCGAGTTTACAAACGAGAGCATAAATGATACAAAGAACAGTCCGTGTAGATTAATACTCGTTTATAAGAGCCGATGCCCCTATTAAAGTTTATTTTGCTAAAAAAGTATTTAAAGAAGTAAAAACAAACCATCTTATGGCTTTAAAACTAAAAAAGATAACAAATACATACGGTCTTAAGGTTTATACTGACAGCGGTTCTTATTTTGGCGATGTAGATGAAGCGATAATCCAGGATAATAGGGTTGTTGGATGGCGTGTTAAAGCCGGTGCAGCTTCTAATCTTTCAAAGATGATAAAAGGTGCGAAAGGTGCTATCATACAGCACAACTTGGTCAGGGCCATAGATGATATAGTAATCATCTCCAATATTGTGACCTCTCCATCAGAGGAGGAGACTCCTGCTCAGATATAGTTAGATGTTTCTAAATTGGCAAAATATACAAATAAAGACATAAAAACAAATGTTAACTGAGAGAGTATATGGCGGATGATGTATTTAGTATACCATTTAAAACAACGGATGATATAAAGACTCCTAATAAGATGATTGAGCAGGTAATAGGCCAGGAACAAGCGGCAGAAATAATAAAAAAAGCTGCTATCCAGAGACGCAACGTTTTACTTATAGGCATACCTGGAACCGGTAAGAGCATGCTCGGGCAGGCGCTTTCTGAATTGTTACCTTCCGAAAAACTGGCAGATATGATATCTTTACCGAATCCAAAGGATGAAAACGAGCCGATAATAAAAACAGTACCTGCAGGGGAGGGTAAACGGATAATTGCACAAGCTAAAGCGAAGAACCTTGCAGCTTTGAACGGCAATAACAGTATGCTGATATTTCTCGGATTATTGGTTGCATTCTTTATTGCAACCTATGTAGTAAACATCTGGACTTCTTCTCAGTCAAACGATATACTGGCAGCAGCTAATCAGATATCCGGTACCTTATTTATAATAACTATGCTGATAGGTTTCCTTATAGTATTGCTGATGTACCGTCTTGGTAAACAAAGGATATCATTGCCTGCTCCAAAGCTTCTTCTTGACAACTCGAATGTAAAGCATGCACCTTTCGTAGACGCCACCGGCGCACACGAAGGAGCATTGTTGGGCGATGTACAGCACGACCCATTTCAGTCTGGTGGGTTAGGAACACCTGCGCATGAGAGAGTGGTCCTTGGCGATATACACAAGGCGAATGGGGGGGTTCTGTTTATAGATGAAATAGCCAACTTGTCCCCAGAAACGCAGATCCAGCTTTTGACAGCGATGCAGGAAAGAAAATCAGCCATAACCGGTAGAAGTGAAAGAAGTGCTGGTGCAATGGTAAAAACGGAGCCGGTGCCATGTGATTTTATACTAGTTGGGGCAGGAAATCCCGCCTCTATATCGAATATGAGTCCTGCGCTACGTTCAAGAATCAGAGGGTATGGCTATGAGGTATATATGAATGATACAATGCCAGACACCGTCGAGAATCGGGATAGACTTGCCAGGTTTATTGCTCAAGAGGTTGCAAAAGACAAGAAGATCCCTCCCTTTTCTAAAGGAGCTGCCGCAGAAATAGTGAAGGAGGCAAGAGTCAAATCTGGCAGAAAAAACGCACTTACGTTAAGGCTTAGGGAGCTGGGTGGCATAATACGTGTCGCAGGAGATGTAGCAAAAGAGAACAAACACGCTGCCGTTACGGTTGAGGACGTTGAAAAGGCGAAAAGCTTTGCAAACTCATTTGAGCAGCAAATTGCATCGAGATATATACGGGAGAAGAAGGACTACGATGTAATACAGATCAGCGGATCTAGAGTCGGCAGGGTGAATGGTCTTGCAGTAATTGAGAATTCTGATTCAGGTCTGCTTCTGCCTATAGAGGCAATAGTAACGAAAAGCATGCGCAAGGGTGCCGGAGAGATAATTGCGACCGGAAAGCTTGGTGAGATAGCACAAGAAGCTGTTAAGAACGTATCCGCTATAATCAAACTATATGCAAAGGAGCCACTTACAAATTATGATATACACATCCAATTCTTGCAGGCTTACTCCGGTGTAGAGGGGGACAGTGCAAGTATTAGCGTCGCAGTAAGTATACTCTCCGCTCTTACAGGAATACCAATAAAACAGTCTGCGGCGATGACTGGTTCAGTCTCTATATTAGGAGAGGTACTACCTATAGGTGGCGTTAACTCTAAAATAGAAGCTGCGGCCAACGCCGGTATAAAAGAGGTAATAATACCTTTTTCGAACCTTGGTGATGTAGTGCATCAGAATAATGTTCACATAAAAATAATCCCTGTTAAGAACATAATAGATGTTATTGAAAATGCAATGGTAGACAACGCGAGTAAACGAAAACTAGTTAAATCAATAAAGCAGTCATTCAAAAAGAGATATGCCGGTGAATAAAACTTTTTTGCATGTCTTCGACAAAGACTCTGTCTACAATCTTAATAAGCTTGAAAGTGACGGATACATCGGTCAACTTATAGGTCCGATAGGTTCTGGTAAGGAATCTTACGTTTATATGAGCACGGACTATCGGGGCAGGAAAGTGGCTGTGAAGATACACCGTCATGAGATAGCCTCATTTAATAAGATACCTGCATACTTGAAACTGCGCGGTACAAGAACTGGCGGTTTCTTGAAGAGGATAGATGACTGGAGCCGATATGAATTTACTTTTCAGTCAAAGGCTTTCGATGCAGGGATTAAAACACCAGAACCTTACCGGCTCTTTAAAAATGTGATAGTTATGCAATTCATTGGGGAGGATGAGACTCCTGCAAGGCTAGCAGTGAAAGATACATCATTCGATGTCCAAAAATGGTATGGAACAATCATAGACTCTATAGTAACCTTAGGCAAGAGAGGAATAATACATGGGGATCTAAGCGCTTACAATATATTGAATGCAAATGGTGACCCATATATAATCGATTTTTCACAGGCATTAAAACTTACGAGCCTGACAAAAGAATACCTAGAAAGAGATATAAACAACATAAATAACTGGTTTAAAAAATTAGGTGTTGAAGAACTCCGACAGCTTGATGATATCACAAAGGAAATAGCCGGGGAACAATAAGATGTCCATGAAAATTAAGTACCAAAAAATATACTCACTTCTGAAGCAGATACCAAACGGCAAGGTAACTACATATGGATCAATTGCCAGAAAGCTCGGTATAAATCCGAGATATGTAGGTAAAATACCGAGTGAGAACTCCCACCCGGACATTTACCCTTGCTATAGAGTGGTCAGATCAGATGGACACTTGGGAGGGTATACCATCGGCCTAAAGAACGATGTTAGTACACTGGAAATAAAAAAGGAAAAATTGATCCAAGATGGTGTTTTGGTAATAGGTCTAAGGGTACATAAGTCGGATATAGTTGAACTGGCGTGAATCGTTTACTCTCCCCGTTCTTCTTTTGAAGCAAGACTTGAAACGCTTTCCGGCTCAAGTGCGATTATTATTTTTTTAAGTCGTTCTGCAGATACGTAGTTAGTAACTATCTCTACTCTAGTTCCCACAACTAGACCTTTAAGGAGGTTCTTTCTATAGGGACCATAAAAAGTCATTTCGACGTCTCTGTCATATAACGTCGGATTAATCAGATTTCTTGCCATTCCCTGTAATCTGACGCCATTAATTTTTGCATGTCTGTATATCTTGTTTAGAAGAGAGTCTGTATCAACATCACGGATAGCATCATTAAATGACTGGTAGAATCTTGCGCCATATGTTACCTGCATCTTATACAGCATAGTACCATCCGCTAAAACATAAGGGGCTATGTAAGGCCTTTCGAATATCTCGAGGCGTTTGCCATTTTTATCAGGGCCTATCTCATCCGGTGGCATGATAGCTTCTTCTTCGGTCAGGGCAAGGCGCCTTTCCTGCGCTATTCCAGCCTGCTGTCCAACTCTTTCAGCTTCAGCCTGTTCAGATTCGACATTTAATTCCGCCAGTTGCTGATTGCTATAAATATCTCCAATTCCGCCACCCTCCTGTTGTGCAAGTTGTTTTTCGAAAGCAGACATGCCAGCACCCGAAGGAATTCTGTTATTTAGGCGATTTGGATACGGTGATATGGGCGCCGTCTTGCGGTTCTTCTTTGCTAAATATGCATTAATCGCAGCCTCGGACTCTGCTAATGAATCTTCGATTGTCATGCAGTTATTAGAATATAACTACTATAAATACGTTATTTTTGGTAAAAACCACTGGCTCCATACAGTGTAAATCATTTATAATTTATACAGAATTAAAAAACGCCGGGTGCAGGATTCGAACCTACGGACCCTTTCGGGAACTGGTTTACTTATATTTACTCAAGACCAGCGCTATAACCGCTCAGCCAACCCGGCATACTGCTTTTTACCAAATCAAAGCTATATACTTATTGGTTGTATTACAATATAACAATTGATTTTAATACTGCTATGGAAATAGATGTAAATAACTTTTCACTGAATAAGACTCTTGCTTCTGGCCAGACTTTCGTGTGGAAGAATACTGGCGATTATTGGGTATCCTTTGTAAACAAGCCTGTCGCAATAAGACAACCCTCTGAGAATAAACTGGAATTTTACGGTGCCAGTAAAGACGAAATTAAAAAATTATTAGGCCTTAGCGATGACATAACTTCAATAAAGGCAGAATTGGATAAAGATGATTTTTTAGATAAAGCGATAGAATATTCCAATGGTCTTAGAGTTGTAAGCGATGGGTTATGGCCTGCAACCCTCAGTTTTATTTTATCTATTCAGTCTAATATCCCATTGATCTTGAAGAGGATAAACAATCTGTCAGCTGCTTATGGAAAACCAGCAAAGATAATTAATAAGGAAATCCATCAGTTTCCAACTTACATTGATATTTTGGAAAGCGGGGGCGAAAAATTGAAGCAGTTTAAACTTGGTTTTCGAACAAAGTTTGTATTCTCAGCAGCTGAATATTTTAGCACCCATATACTATCTGAGAAATTGGAGCTAAATCAGCTAAAGAAACACTTGCTGGAAATAAAAGGAGTTGGTGATAAGGTCCTAGACTGTATCCTCCTGTATGGAATACATGACTTAAGTGCATTCCCGATGGACGTCTGGATGCTTAGAGTCCTGTCGAAGCACTATGGAAACTTGCTAGGAAAAGCTAAAAGTTACAGGTCAAAGAGAGAAGTCATGACCGCTTACTTTGGTAAGTACGCAGGCTATGCACAACTATATATATACAATTATTCGAGACTTAACAAAATTAAATAAAAACAAAAGAATCCCGTTATTTGTAGAATCGATATGGCAAAGAGTAAAGCTTGTCCATAAATCGATCAAGTCTATCAATAAACCTTACGTAGCGCGACTTTGACTCTGGCAGCCCAATTACCTTATTGTACTGCCCTTCTTTAGTATATGCAGCATTTTTGTCGAAAAATCCATCCATACTCTTATCTGAGCTCTTCAAAAGCGCTTCGATACGATTATTCATTTCTGTTCGGTCTTTTGACATCTGTTCGTACATCTTAAAACTATCGTCTGTTTCCATGTGGTTTATATGATAACCACTAATATAAATACTTTTTAACTACCTAAAAATAACATTTTTTAAATAATTTTTATTTAGAGTTCACAGTGAATTCTTCAACTCGTAGCTCTGCGATGCTTTTATTTATTATCTCTTCAAGGTTAATTTTCGATTCTAGGTCCTTTACTTTTTGCTGAGATAATGCAGTAGCCGGATTTTTGGAGACTATAGAGCAACAATCCTTATATTCTTTTATAGAACTCTCATATGTTCCGTAAAATTCTGCCTTTTTTATTATCTCATCTTTATTATATGTAAGCAGCGGCCTGAAGACGGGTAGGTCAAATCCATAGCTTATCGCATTTAAATTGTCGAGGGTTTGGGATGCGACTTGTGATAAGGCGTCTCCAGTACAGATTCCTTTGTACCCATACTCCTTTGCAAGTCTTTCTGTAAGCTTTAGCAAAAATCTCTTGAAGAGGACTAGCTCATAGCGGGAGTCAATTTTCATAATCTCCAAGCCAAAAAGATGGAATGGAATTAAGAACAGTTTAAAACTAGAGATTTTTGAGATTTTACCAACCAACTCAATTATTTTACTCCGCAGCACTGCATCTCTCGTTGGCAATGCATAAACGTGCAATAAATCTACAGTGCAACCCCGTTTCATCATCTCGAACGGTACAATCGCAGAGTCGATACCTCCAGAAAAAAGTGAAAGTACTTTACCAGCGCTTCCAATCGGCATTCCGCCGATACCTTTGGTTATATTCTTGTTTATTATGAACGAGTCCGGCATTATCTCTATTTTTATTTTATACCCCTGTTGTATATCAATTCTTAAATGGAATTCTTTTAAAAGCTCATTTTTCAAGTCTAATGATGTCATGGAATAATTTTTGTCTACCCTCTTAACGTCTAGGTTTACACTGCTGCAACCTCTGCTAGATAAAAGCTCAGATACGCATTTTTTCAGTATACGGATATCGCGTTCTATCACAAGACCTTCGCCTATCCATGATATCCCAGGTATGAACCTTAGTAGTTCAACGGTGTCTTTATCAAAGTGCAAAAGGACGAGCCGTCCAGATCTCGGTACGGGCCTACAGCCTGTCAATGAAGCTATGTTATTTATCAACATTCTTTCAAATTTCCCTCTTTGTTTACCTTTAAGTGCAATCTCGTTATAATGGACACTTAAAATCTCTTTTTCCATATCAGATATCCAGTACTATTCTGGCCCGCCACCCCCTCTGCGTTTTTTTTACTTCAAACATATGCATCGTTACTGCCTTAACATCTACCACCGGCTTAAGTTTTTTTGGATCTATTTTATCCCCATACGCAATACATTTCATTTCGAATCCGTCTTCTTTTTTTCTTATATTGACCTTAAACTTTCCAAATAATAAGAAGTCAACATCTTTATAGTATACTAGCTCGTTGAGGAAGTTGAACAATAAATTCTCTATGTTTGCTGCTACCATAGAAAACTTCCTGACGACTTTTTGGGATAAATCACTTAAGTCTCTAATCATCACATTTGTCATAGCGCGGGCGCAGTCCTCAAAAAGCCCGTTTATAGTTTGCGCCCTAACTTCAAAAGCAACATCGGCTATCGCTACATTTTCTAAGAATTTGTATGGCATATTATCCCTTTATTCCGCCGATGGGTAGTAATTTTACAATTCTACGTGAAAGACCTGCCATTTCTGCCGAGTTTACAACCTCATCGATATCCTTATACGCCTGTCCAGCTTCTTCCGCTAGTCCAGTCCAAGAGTTGCTTTTTTCGTATATCCCGCGCTCAAACATCGATTTTTGTATATCCTCTCCCTTAAAAAGCCCTCTTGCCTTAGTACGACTCATTGTCCTGCCCGCCCCATGTGCTGTCGTGCAAAAAGTTTGTTCTGAGCGGTCTCCTCCACTCAAGAGATATGAACCCGTTTCCATGCTTCCGCCGACTATTATAGGCAAACCGTCACTTCTATATATTTTTGGAATCTCTTTCCTTCCCGGAGAATAACTTGCAGTCGCACCTTTCCTGTGGACAACCAGCGTCTTTGTAACTCCATCTATATTATACCTCTCAACAGACGCCCTGTTGTGCGCTATATCAAATAGCTGACGCATCCCTAACTTTTCCGGGTCTTTATTAAATATCTTGGAGAATACTGTGCGCACATTATGCATTATCAGCTGCCTATTGACAAAGCTTACATTGACACCACAACCCATGGCCTTATAATAATCCTGTCCATCGCTGGAGTTAAATGGAACAGATGCGAGTTCCTTATCAGGTATTTTTATCTTATACTTAGTCTCCATAATTGGCAGAAATTTCTGTAGATAATCCGTGGCTATCTGGTGACCTGCCCCTCTGGAACCACAATGGAACGTTATTACTACTTGATTTTTGAATAAACCCCATTTTTTAGCAATGCGCTTGTCTACTATATTCTCGTCTCTTATGAACTGGATCTCTAAATAATGGTTTCCTGATCCAAGAGTACCCATCTGATTTATGCCTCTTGCGATTACTTTATCCGATATCTTTGAGCTATCTGCCCACTCCGCAGTGCCGTTCAATTCAGTTCTTTCAATGTCTTCTTTCCAGCCATATCCTTTTTTTATCGCCCATTTTGCCCCTTCTTCCGCAATCGTCTTAAATTCTGATTCTCGTATCTTAAAGGCACTTTTAGCACCTACTCCAACCGGTACTGCCTTGAAAAGATTATCTACTAGCTCCTTTACCTTTGGTTTTACCTCATCTACTGTTAAATCCGTAAGAATTAATCGCATACCACAGTTTATATCTACGCCTACCCCTCCAGGGGAGATAATCCCGCCTTCTTCAGGGTCGAAAGCAGCGGCACCGCCTATATTGAATCCGTATCCACTGTGTGCATCGCCAAGTGCAAAAACATAATTTTGGATGCCCGGCAGTGCAGCAACATTTGCTAGCTGATCAAAGACAGGATTATCCATCTCCTTTAGCAGTTTTTCAGTGGCGTATATTCTACCAGGGACAAGCATACCGCGCTTGAACTCCTTTGGCATCTCCCAGATTACATCAGATACCTTTGTAAAAATCGGTCTTTTGAACTCCATGGTTTTCTTATGCAATCGCCGATTTTATAGGTTTAATTTATTTAAAATATCTTAACATGATAATACATCTAAGTTGATATTGCGCCGACATAACAAATCTGATAAAGTCCTTCCTGACATTTATTTAAGAGTCTCAAATTATACGCTCCTTGTCGCTAAGAAATTACCAATCAACAATGTTGTTCTTAAACTAAATAAAATCCTAATTTAAGCCATTTCTCTATAACCGAGCATTACTGACTTGTTATCCTTATTCTCTTTATAGCCGAGTCTTACCAATCTTAATATGTCATCCCTATTCATTTCTTTTGAACCTATTATTATCATATTTCCAGACGTAAATGGATTATTTATCGTGTATACTTTGAATAATTTTCTTAGCTTGTTAAGATAATTTTCTAAATAGACCAATGCACTAAGATTCAGTGCATAATTTATAGCAAGTATGCCTTCTTTTCTTAGTGTCTTATACGCGTCGGCTACAAATTCATCGTTAAGAAAATCCTCGGGTATGTGGTCCCCGTCATATGCGTCTAGGATAAGCAGATCATAAGCGTTTAATTTTTTCTTTATGTATTTTAACCCATCTTCTTGAATTATCCTAACGTTTTTTAGTTTTTTTGGTAAGAAGTAATCTGACAGTTCTATCATCGGTTTGCTTATTTCCACTATATCAAGGTTTACGTTCCTATACAACTTAGTTAGCTGATAAGCGATAGTGCCTCCACCAAGTCCTATCATTAATATGTTTGGTTTTTTATATAGTACTGGGAGAGGAGAGAAGTAATCCCAGTAAGATCCTGTATAAACCTTGCCCTTCTTTAATCGTGAATAGACTACATTATTCAGTTTTAGGCTAATCTCATCTCCATTGTCTACGACTGACAGGGTGTCATTGCCGCTTTTGATTTCTTTAAGCACCTTACTGGCGCCGCCGAATCCGAGTAATTTTTTAATGGCGCTTAACATGCCCAACCCTGCTCGGCCACCAGTTAAATTTAGATAACAGAAACATGAATGAAGGTATTATGATTAAGACAGAAACAAATGTATCTATCAGTATCCCAGCACCAACTATGAAACCGACTTCGGTTATAAGTGGAATTCCTGCCGCTGCAAGTCCAAAGAATACCGAGGATAATATAATCCCGAGACTTAATATCACGGGGCCGCTTCTTGCAAGGCCTTCTTTAACAGCCTTTGTATTCGTGTCCCCTTTTATTGCATGTTCTCTTATTCGCATAACTAAGAATATATCATAGTCTACGCCAACACCCATGATATTGGTTATAAGAAATACCTGTGCAAATGCTATGAACGGCAGCGACAGCAGCACAGAAAATATCAAAACGGTTGTGGCATTTGCTATCATAAGTATCGAAATTAGCATGATTACTAGTCTAAGGGGAGTAAATACGGAGAACAATATTATGAACAGTATAATAAATATCACTGTACCCAATATTGCAATCAATGGGTAAACATCACTGTTTATTGCATTGTACGCATCTGCTATGAAGGCGCTCGTTCCGGACAGAGAATATGGTATTTTCGCATTCTCGAGATACGTATTCAAACTGTTATAAGTTTCAGTTGCAGACCCGCTGAACGCTTGGTACTTTAAATATATTTCATAATTCTGAGGGCCCGTAAATGTCGGTATAACTGTGTATATACCGGGTATGTTCCGTACACCACTAATAATCGAACTTATTTGTGTTACATTCGATGCATTGGGGAATGTGAGTGACAACGGATCTATGGGGTCATAGCCAAAATTATTAGTAGCAATATAGAATGCACTTTTTATTGATGAATTTGGAAGAAGCCCTAAGATATTCAGGTCAGTATTCGCAGTCATAAAGACATAAAATGCGATGATGGCGATTACTGCGAACACACTAATTATTACCCTTGCATTTTTTATGTCAAAGTCACCTATCTTATAGAATAAAGAGCCTGTACTTCTCTTAGTTATATGGTAAGGAAATATCAGTTTATCACCATTTAAATGCAGTAGTGATGGCAGAAGCGTCAGGCCCGATAAGAGAACAACACTTATTCCAACTGCGTTCAATATACCTGAGCCGCCTATAAATGGAAGGTTTAAGAAAGAAAGGACAATATATGCACTTATAACAGTCAACCCGCTTACGAGCACCGCTCCGCCCGCCCATCCAAACGCTAGACCGGCAGATTTTTCCTGAGTTTTTCCTTCATTTCTTTCCTGTCTGTAACGGTATAGAATATAGATTATGTAATCTGTGCATAGCCCAAGCATTAAGATGGATGTCAGTATTGGGTCAAAGAAGGATATCTGCGTGTTTAATATAAAGTGGAAAATAAAATAAAAAATAGAATAGGAGATTACAATATTTATACCAAATATAATTAGCGGCATGATAGCGGCTACAGGCGATTTGAAGATTATTCCGGTAACTATTATTGCAAGCAATAGGCCGACCAGTATTGCTATGAATGTACCGCTTAGCGTATTTGATTCTATAGAGTTTTGAAGAGCCTGAAATCCTGCTACATATACATTAGTGCCCGACTTCTCTGCTAGAGAGGTTATAAAAGATGATGCATTTTGGTAATTGACCGGCATCACAGTGGCGAGAGTCACGTTGTGTGCGCCGTTTACAAGAGGGAGTAAAATTGTCTGTGGGGGCAAAATCGGGTAGTCCGGGAAATTATAAGTGTTAAAAACATAAAGTGGACTCGAGTTCTGGTAACTGAATACGATATCAGTTATGAAAGTGTCCAGTGTTGGACCTGCTTGCATGGCAGCTGCTGCTGGCCCCTGCAAAAATCCTGTAAAGTTTTGTATGATGACCTCCGAAATAGCGTTTAATTCGCTTCTATTTAGAGGGCCGGATATTCCGAACTTCTGTGCGTAGGCAAGTTCTGCTTCATGTGCCATACCTGAAATAATAAGATAACTTTTGTTAAGCAATTTCAATTCGGTGCCGTAAATTGAGGTCACATTGCCCTTTGGAAATTCCTGCATTAGACCTAATACAAATGTCTTGGAACTATTAGAGTATACATTATTGCTTTCTATTAACAATAAAATTAAATTATTAAAATTACTGCCAAGATGTTGGCTAGTGCTTACGTTATCACTTGCATTTGGCTTAAGTGAAGAATTCTGGCCGCTCGCATAATTACTTTGATTACCAGATGTTGGAGAATTTGAGCTCCCAGATATGTTATAGGACACAACAGAAAACAGGTGCGAAGCAAAGGGTATTGATACAATAAATGCCGCCAACCAGATAACTACTATTAGCTTTTTGTGAGTCTTTATCCAATTGTCATATTTCTCGGCGTTTATTCTCATACTGCATTGCTAATAAATTAAAGATCTACACCATTATAAGCTAAAAGCTTATACTTTTCTAAGTGTTATCTGGCTGCTTTGTCCAGGTCGATTCACTACGACTGCGTTCCCGCCAGAAGTTTCTATAATACACCCTTTAGTGATTATATTCCGTCTTGCGTATGACCTGTTCGCTTTGTTCTCTATAACCTTTATCAGTTCCACTTTGGAGAAGGTTTTCGATTTTGCATCGAATAGATTGCCGCTTTTTATTTTCAGAAGTCTAAGTTTTTCATGACCGCCAAGTGTTCTAACTGCATTTTTCTTTTCAGTTCCTATTTGGAGAGGTATCGACACGTCTATTGACTCACTTTTACGCTTATCACGCCGCTTCGCTTTAAATCCGCCACCCTTCTTCTTCAAAGTAGGCGCAGTGCTTTTTGACATATCTGTATCTTATTATTACGTTAATATATAAACCTTTTAAGGGCTCTGCGAAACAAATTAATCACAGGTTGCTCCCACAATTATGGATTTAGGAACATGCTACATCTACCCTGCAATATTTGCACTGGCAAAGTACTAAATCGGGTAACAGGTGAACAGGAAATTAACGTTAAGTGGTCCAGAATAATCGACCGTCGGAGCAGATATAAACAGTGTAAGGTGTTTATTGGGAGAAGCAGGGGGAAGATATAGTGGAAGGGTTTCATTTGCATATTGGAGTTGGAATCCATTCGAAGTATTAAAGTTTAAGTAACATTTCTTAGTTGAACTGCTAGTCGCATAAATCGGTATACTGAATATCTGGCCAGCATCAAGGACCTCAGTTAAATAATTTGTATTATAATCTTGGTAAGTATAAGTACCGGTATAGTTGTCATAAAAACTATTATTCTCATATGTAACCGTTACTAATGTCCCATTGTTGCTAGACTGTGGAGAAACAGAAATTGTATTCACTCTACTATATATAGGGCTGCAAGAAGGACTCGTGCTGGCCACACCATTGCTTAATTCCACCCTATATATACCGGCGTCTAGCGTACCATTATTAAATACTGTACTACCACAGCCCAGACCGGCAACGCCAAGAGAGCCATTGCCACCGCTTAGGAATATGCTCTTGTTATAAAGCGTTACATAACCTGACTGGAAGTTACCGATATAGAGGGAAAGATTTATCTCACCACCAGCCCAACTGCAATATTCAGTATAATTTGAATTTGCAGTACTGTATGTAAAGTTAAGATCTCCACACGATTGCAGTGATTGTACAACACCGGTCTTCTGTATGAGGATGTGTAGGGTATACACAGCCACTACTGCAGATGCAGCAACTATCGTGATTATTAGTATCGTTAAAAGTAAAGGAGTGAGCATAGTCCTAAAATTCATGTTACAAATAAATATCTTTGCAGAGTCCTAATCAGAGGATTCGAGTATCTCAACTCTCAGCATTTTACTGATTAGCTCCTTAAACTTTTTAGCATCTTCCAGCGTCCCTATACCTGACCCGTAATGCGACGGTATAGTCAAATCAGCATTTATTGCCTTCGCTGCCCCAGCTGCTTCCATTGCAGTCATGACATAGATTCCGCTGACCGGCAAAAACGCTACATCAACCTTTACGGTCTGCATCTCTTCTATAAAATCGGTATCACCTGCAATATAAAATCGTATAGAATCCATTATGAAAACGTAGCCGACATTCCCTTTGTTTTTGGGATGGAATACCTCTTTACCGGATCTAAACTTATTTAGGTTGTATGAGGGGACCGTTTTTATGGTCAGGCCTCGGATTATCTTTACTTCGTGCGGTGACACGAAAACCTTTTGGTTCTTTAATTTGGATAACTGGTTTTCACAGTCCTTTGGCGCAACAATTATTGTTTTATCATTAGAAACTTTTTCGATGCTTGCAATCTCCAGATGGTCATAGTGATCATGGGTTATAAGGACGAGAGTGGCATCGTTGTAATCGTTTTTTATTTTATATGGATCAGTGTATACAACTTCAGTCTTGCCAGTTACCCTGAAACAGTTATGGTGAAGCCACTCTATTCTGGTGCCTTTGTACTCCATCTAGATATTAGGCACTCAAGTTATTTAATTCTATCCAGTAAAGCCTTTTATAATTCGTGTAATAAGACTATTAATGATACTCAGTAATAAAGACATAAAGGACTATCTAGAAAGTGGAAAACTTGCAGTATCACCGTTATCTGAGGATACTATCCGTGAAAATGGAGTGGATTTAAGGATAGGTAATGAGATCTCCAGGTTTCTCATGTCTACTAAAGAAATAGAAATAGGCAACAGCGCAGCGCTTGAAACGATATATAAAAAGGAGCAGGTAACTGGACCCTTTGTTATACATCCGAATGAACGCATGCTCATAAAAATAAAAGAGAGAATAAGATTACCAAATGATTTGGTAGGGTTCTCTAATATAAGATCGACGTTCGCCAGATTAGGAGTTTCCATACCCCCCACAATAGTAGATGCTGGTTTTGAAGGCGATTTGACTATACTACTTATAGGGGGCGCAGTGCCAATAAAAGTCGAACCGGGAACTAGATTCCTACACCTTGTGTTCGGCAAAACCAATAGTGAAGTAACTGTCCCATATCGCGGCAAGTACTACAGCAGTAGCGGAGTAACTGGGGCAAAGGTATAAATTCTAACAGAACAACGAATAAAAGATATGAAGAGAAGCTCAAAAAACTGGAAAAAATACCACAAGGACAGGTGGAAGACTAGGAAGAAGAAGATGCTTGAAAGAAAGAGAAAAAGAAGGCTGCTTCGTGAGAGAAGCGCTTAAGCAATAACTGGCAAAATTATATACTTTGAAAGGCAGACGTTCCAGAAATCGAAGCCTGTACCCACTACACTGCAACGTATAAATAAACTGCATTCAATCTAATCTTGACGCAGGGGTAGCGAAGTTTGGCCCAACGTGCAGGACTTAAGTCCTTGTCAATTTCGTATCTTTGATGCGAAGTAAGATATCCTGTGGCTTAGCGCCCTCGTGGGTTCAAATCCCACCCCCTGCAGATAATGTGTAGTATGGATTTGATAACAGCGATAGGACTAGTTGCCGGGATTCTGACCACTGGGAGTTTTATTCCGCAGATAGTAAAAATAATGAGTCACAAGTCCGCTGAGGATGTGTCCCTTTTAATGTTCCTTATAATCGGGTGCGGCCAGATTCTTTGGTTAGTATACGGGATATATATCAATTCCTTACCAGTTTTATTAGCAAATGCGGTTTCAGTTTTGCTCATCAGCTTTGTAATAACGTTGAAGTTGCGATACGATGGGCATTGAATACCCTATTTTAAATTTCATAAGCAATGTATATAAATTAAAAGATGCAATATAAAGAAATGGGAATAGATCCCGATTTCAATAAGAATAGACAAAAATCTGGTACGCACAGCAATCATGACGTATGGGGTCCGGTAGAACCGCCGGCTAAGCTCGGAATACATGGAACTACTGTAGCTGTTGATTGGGATCTCTGTAATGCTGATGGTTCCTGCTTATCAGCATGTCCAGTGACGCTATTTGATTGGAATGAAACTCCTGGAAATCCAGTATCCGAGAAAAAATCAGACCCTGCACGAGAAAGTGATTGCATATTTTGCATGGCTTGTGTTAATGTATGCCCCGTGCATGCTATAAAAGTTACTGCTCCATAGTTTCAATCCTAAACTAGTAAAACTTATAAGCGATATACATAATATAAGGTATATGGAAAAGGATGCTGTTTATGTTGGTTTACCGTACATATTTAAGATGCATTATGACGAACTCAAACAAAATGTCCCCGTCATATCAGATTATCTTGAAAAATTAAAGAAATTTTCAGAGAAAGGCAATAAAAATATAAGCGACCTTACAGTGGAAATGACCAAGCTAAAAGAATCCGTAAGTGAGCTATTCCAGGATATTAGCACAAATCAGCCAAGGATTTACAAGGATGTTGAGAAAAAGTCTGATTCTAATTAAACCGTTATAAATTCTTAGTAATTAAATATTCTTAATAAGCAGGGGTAGCGAAGCGGTCAAACGTGTCGGCCTCAAGAGCCGATGGCTCAGGCCTTCGAGGGTTCGAATCCCTCTCCCTGCATATAATTACGTAATATGGTAAAAAAAGAAAAACTTCACGCGAAGATAAGGGACTATTACTCAGAGACGGTTTTGAAGGAATGGAAACGTCTCATAAAAAGTCCAAAACAAAAGTATTTAGAATTCTATACGACGATGTTTTTTTTAAATAAATATCTCCCTAAAAAGGGATTAGTATTGGATGGAGGTAGTGGGCCAGGTCGTTATACTGTAGAACTTACAAAACGTGGTAATGATATTATTGCACTCGACCCTGTCGAAAATAGTCTTGTTTTCCTGCGTAAGGCAGTAAAAAATTATGGTGATGCATCGCACTTAAAGAAAGTTATAAATGGAAGATTGGAGGACTTATCAATGTTAAAAAGCAATTCTTTTGATGCAGTAATTTCACTAGGTGGTCCGCTGTCCCACATAATGAGCACTACTGCAAGAAGAAAAGCTGCACATGAGATATTACGAGTTGCTAAGCCCGGCGCAAAAATATTTGTATCAGTAATGACTAGGACATCACTTATATTAGGTCTTTTAACGGAGTTTCCTAATGAGTTGGGTAACAATTATACAAAGACATGGATAAAAACAGGAGATTATTTTGGAGAAAAAGGATTTACTGCATTTCACGGTTTCTTCCCAAGTGAACTAGTGGAGCTTTTTTATTTAAAAGATTTCAGAAAGATTACGCTGGTCGGACTGGAAGGATTTGGCAGTTATGCTGGCTCACACATAACGAAACTGTACAAAAACAAGCGTCGTTTGAAGCAATGGCTTAAGATGCATATGGAGACAGTTGAGGAACCGTCCATACTTGGAGTAAGCGAACATATCCTGTTAATAGGTGAAAAGAAGCATTAAAAATTAATCATTTCTTATCTTACTTTAGATTCTCCTGACGTCTTTGTTACAGTTATTACAGCATCTGCTATATTTTTCATAGTGTCTTCGTGCGTTACGATTATTATCTGTCGGATATCCTTTATCTTGATTATACAGGTAGAAAGCGCGTTTATATCCTCCTTATCTAAACCAGAAGTTGGTTCATCCATTATAAGGGATTCGTTCTTGTTAACACCTCCAAGCAATGATGCTATAGAAGACAATGCCATGCGATACGCAAGCGCAACAGACGTTTTTTCTCCTCCAGATAGCGTTTTGGCGTCTAGGGTCTCATTTCCAACGATAACTTTTATATTGTAATTATTGTCGATGTCGATGGTATAGTCACTATCTGCCCGTATCTCTAAAAATCTGGCCCAGAAGAGAGATTTGAATTCTGATATGAAACGATTTCTTACATACTCCCGTATCTCTCGTATATCTTTTCTAAGGTTTTCCATAATGGTTAAAAACCTGCTCCTCTTCTCTATCTTCTTGCGGAGCTCATTTTTCTTTTGGAGTCTCTTTTTAACTTCTTCTAGTTTTACCTTCTTTTCAGCAGCTTCGCGTTCTCTAGCTTTTATTTCGCTCCGTATGCCGGCTATACCAGATGATATATTTTTTATAATCTGAGTAAATTCTACAACTTCCTCCTCTCGTTCTTTAAGCAGGTTCTTATCAAACCCAAGCTCTTGGATGTTTGCTTCTATGATACCTGCTTCTTCTTTGGCTTTCTTCTCTTCCGAATTGAGGTAATCTAACTTTTCGCGATTAATTCTGACTTGATTTATTATTGCCCTTGCAGAGTCTATTGATTCGATGTCTTTTGTTACCCTATCTATCTCTGTCCTTAAATTATTAGAATACTTTACTGTAGCATCATACTTTTCTTTTGAGTCCAAAGTTTTTTGTGCAATATTAAGCAAGTCGATTTTTTCGAGTTCAGATTCATTAAAAGATATTCTGTCTCTAAGCTCAGAAATTTTTATATTAAGGCGTTCAAAGTCGGTTTCTAGTTCCTTTTTAGTCTTCCCACTAGAAGTTTTTCTCGATTCTTTTAAGAGTTCATCTTTTTCTAAAGTACACTTTCTTATTTTTAAGTCGTACTCCGTATTAAGATGTTGTTTATTTGTAATTTTATTTCCACAAATTTGACAAATGCCACTTTTCTCTGCAGTCGATTTTTCCGTTTCTAATTCTTTTATGAGAGAGTCTATTTGGTTTAGTCTCCCCTTCAGCTCATCATCATTAGGACCTTCTCGCACTCGTTCTATAAGCCGTCTTGTTTCTTGCACGGCGCTTTCTAATTTTTTAATATCTGCTGAAAACGTTTCAACTTCTTTTTTGATTTTAGATACCATGTTATGAGTGCTTTTTTCAGTCATATCGTTCGTACAGAATTTCTCGTATAAATCTTTCTCTTCCGATAACACTTTTCGCATTTCAGTGTCCTTTTTATTCCTGAGCGATTTAAGTTCATTTACAGTGTTTTCGTCAATTTTTATTATAGATTTCTCTCTGTTTTCTAAGTCCGTTTTCAATACAGACGCTTGATCGGCATATTTTCCCACAAGAAGCAATTTCGCGTCGTGTTCAGCATTTAGTTTTATGAATTTATTCTGTTTTTCTCGTGCAATCTTTATATCCCTATCAATTTTTTCTAAAGAGTCTTCATTAGACTTAAGATCCAACTCTAACGTATGCAGATTTTTCAAAGCATCTGCATTGTTTAGCTCAAGTTTACCGACATCAGCTTCTATTTGGATAATCTCATTCTCGTCGCCGCTTAATGATTCTTCAAGGCGACTGCTCTCTAATTCCCTTTCTATCTTGTTGATGACCTCCTTTAATTTATCAAAAGTGTCGGCATACTTATTCAGTTGGAGTAGCTGGTCTATATATTCTTGCTTTGACTGCCCATTTTCGAAGATCAAGTCCTTAAGTTCATCTTGTTTGATGTAGGTTATTGCTTCAAATGTCTTTGTTGGGGCAGGGGAGCTTATTTTTAAGATTTTAAGAATGTAACTGTTTATATCCATTGCTCTGTTCTGTAAGTCTATTTTTTTACCGTCTTTTATTATCTCATTCTCAGAATCATCATTTCTAACCGCATCCTTAACCCTTTTTAGTCCCCTCGTCACTATGTATTCAGATCCTTCTTCTGTAAAGTTTATAGTTATAGCGCCATTTGCTTTCCCTCGTCGAAGTAATAATTTGCCCTCCCCCTGGCCTTCCCCAATTTTGCCGAATAGAGCGTATTGTATCCCCATAAGTATTGAGGATTTGCCACTTCCAGTGTTGCCAGTTATTACGTTTACTCCTTCAGAAAATCTTATGAGCGTATTCTCGTGACTTCTTATATTTTTTAGATTAATCTCTTTTAGTATCATACTCTTCGAATAGCTCCTCTGCCTTTTTTAATATTGACTCCGGAGAGTCGTTATTTTGTGTCTCAGATATAAGAAGTTTTGCAAGTTTTAATCCTATATTATTATATCCCTTCTTTGTCAAGAATTCGGTTTCAATCTTGCCGATATCCGTTTCGGTAACTTCAAGGACCTCATCATTTCTATCCATCAATTTACTGGTGTTTATACTGACGTAAGAGTACCCCTTCTCGAGTGCTGCTTTTTTTATTTCAGGGAGATTTATGCTGCCACGATTTTCGACAAGCTTCCCTGAAATCCTTATGACTAGTATTTTGCCCGAGTTAGTTTTTAATTTTGACAGCATCTCAGTATAAAGTTCCTTTGCCGTTTTGTTGTCTGCGGATATCCCTACGATATCTTTTTCACGGGTTTTTAGTATGTTATATGCGATGCTGGTTATCCCGTCACTATCATACTCTATTATGTAATATCCCCTATTGGGGTTATCCACAATCTCCTTTTCATCACAATATTCTGTTGAACCCGGATACTGGATGATGCCCTTCTCGTATTTTATGCCATCCTTATGCCCGTGCCAGTGTCCTGCGGCGTAATAATCAAATCCTTTCGGGAGACTATCCGTATCTAGGTCCTTAAACTGCTCACCAAGTGCCGAAATAGTATGGTGAAATATGAATATCTTTATCCATGCGGAATTATCAATTGAAATGCTAAGGCGCTTGAAGATGTCATTTTCAACATTGCTTCGTTTCCCCTGCACACCGCATATAAATGCGCCCTTATAAGTTTCTCCAGACAGTTTGAAAGAATCATCATCATTGGAGATATACCTTTTTGAATTTAGATTTATTAGCAGACCATTCCTGTCAAAAAGCTCCACTACACTATCCTCTTCTCCCATGCCGACATCATGCGAACCAGGCACTATAAACAACTTTATACCCGCAAGCCTCAACTTGTTTAACTGATCCGTTACGAATAATAACGCCTCTAATGAAGGATTTCCCTCATTGAATAAGTCACCGGAATGCACGATAAAATCAATTTTCTCTTTTATTGCTGCGTCCACAACCTGGTTGAATGCGTCCTTAACATCAGCGTTTCTGTTCTCGTTTTTATAGACGGCCCCTATATGTGTATCGCCGATATGGATGAACTTCATAGATACTCTTTGAACCAATTTAATTTAACTCTTTAGTAATGAGCGTATTAGCTATTAATTTGGGAGAGGTGTATTAATAAGATGGAAAACGAATTCATTTTTAATGAAACAGTTCGTATTTATGATACAGATGCAGAGGGAATAGTTCATTACGCAGGTTACTATCGATTTTTTACCGACGCGCTTGAGCAATTTGCCAACGAACGTACTGGAAGGATGTTTCCGCTCATAAATAAGGATGTATGGTTTGTTGTAGTTGAGTCAAATGCGAAATATTATAAGTCGGCAAGAGCCGGCGATTTCATAAATGTTGGATTGTTACCAAAACTCTTGTCTAAGAAAGCGATAAGATTTAATTTCTCGATACGCCGCGACGGGGAACTTCTTTGTGAGGGGTATATCGTACAGGTAGCTATTGATAAGGATAAGTGGAAGGCAGTCCCAATTCCGAAAGACATCATTGATAAATTGCTTCGTTAATTGTTACAATTAGAAAGTTTAGCGGTCTACAAACTCATTTAGATTTTTGTTATCTAAGTTCTTTAAGGTTGCCCAGGTTTTTCGGACGTGTTTGCTATATTTTTCCTCGCGTATCAAACCGTTCTCCTTTATAATCTTTATGAATTTAATAGTTAGAGGATCAGAGGGATAACCGCTCCCGAAATCGTAATCTAATTCTTTTTTTATAGCTTCCACTTCACGCTCTCTAAGCGCCTTTGCAATTATAGAAGCTGCAGAAACCTCAATATGGTTCTTATCTGCATAATTTTCTACTATAAGATTCTTATTAGGTATCTGCTTTGCCATGTACGCTTTGATTTTTTTGGTATTCGCGCTAGGGGAGTCTATTATTACCGTATCTCCAACAAGAGCATTGGCTATCTTTGCCATCCTATCAAGTTCCAGAAAGTTAAGGTTTGTACCGTCTGCAAATCTGGAGTCGATAGCTTCCGGGCTTATTTTTTCAACACTGTAGCCCGAGCATTCGCTGACTATTAGTCTCTCAAGTAGGTATATGCGTTTTATACTGAGAAGTTTTGAGTCTTTTACTCCTGCAACTTTGAACTTAGCAGCTGTCTCTTGGTCACTACTTACACCTGCTACAATCAAAGGCCCGATTATCGGTCCTCTACCTGCCTCATCTATTCCGATTCTATTCATTTTTAATATCCGATGGTTTTTTCGTTTCATCAGCTCTAAATTTTGCATGGCCGAATTGGATTATCATCTTTATACCGAGTTTTTCAAGTCCTGTTGGGACATCACATGCCCCGTAAGTGCTTCCTCCCCATATAAACACTTCCGCGCCAGATTTTTCACTTATGAAATCGCTTATCTCAAGGGCGTGCAGTTTAAAACCGTCAGGAAACTGTATCGCGACCTTATCATATTTTTTCTCTTTTATTTGACGTGTAATCTCTTCAAAGTTAATATCATACGTTTCGCTGAGGTACTTTATACCACCTGCTCTGCTAGTGTTTTCCATAAGTTTATTGTATTAGAATAATTAAAGAAGGTTTTTACTATATATATTTTATAGTAAGAGGTCTTCTGTCATTACCGATATGCTATTTAATTGCTATGAGACGGCTTGCCGGTTTAAACGCTTTTAATGGCATTTACACTATGTATCTAGTGATGTATCGTTTAGTATATGGACATAAAAGAACTGCCAGAGACACTGCAGATCTTGAATAAAATATATAAAATAAAAGCGAAGAAAATCAGGCCATTTGAGATATTAATTCATGGGATATTATCGACGAGAACGAGAGATGAGACTACCTTTCCAGCCCAGCGCCGTTTATTAAATGCAGCAAATACACCGGAGAAAGTATTGCTATTGGATCGGAAAACAATTGAAGGACTGATATACCCGGTAGGATTTTATAAAATAAAGGCGAAATTGCTATTGCGTGCTTGTGGTGCGCTTATTAAAGAGTTTGGTGGGACGGTGCCACGCGGGCGGAAAGAGCTTCTAGAAATACCTGGTGTCGGACCCAAGGTAGCCAGCTTAGTTCAGGTATGGGGATTCGGGATGCCCGTAATCCCGGTAGACACCCATGTTAATCGCATCTCTCAGCGATTGGGATTAGTGCCAAAAGGCAACGCCCCTGAAAAAACACAGCTCGTGCTAGAGGGAGTCCTTAATAGTGATCAGAGAATGGTAGCCAACATGGTGCTGGTTAATTTTGGTCGTGATATATGCAGGCCGGTATATCCCCAGTGCTATCGATGCCCTATCTATGGATATTGCGTATTTGAAGAGAAGGAATATTTTTACAAAAAAGGAACGACAGGAGTTAAAAGTTATAAGCTACTCAAACCATAATCTAGGTATGGCTACGGTTGATTCATTCACGTTTAAAACCACGTTGAAAACTATACTATCTGGGATTTCTAGTATCCTTAATCCAAGAGTAATGATAATATTTCTTTTTATGGTAGCATCGTTGTTTACTATAGCGTACTTCGGACTTTACTCCATGTTAAATGTTATAATACAGAGTCCGGCCACCGCGAATTATACGGCATATTATCCTTCTTATATTATCCCGATAGCATTGGGATTCGTGTTAGTTGAATTTTTCTTGTTTTTTTACCTTCTCTCAAGTGCGCTGGAAATGAAGAAAAGGATAGAATTTAAGGCAGGCGTGAATCTGAGCGACGCATTCTTAACCGGCTTGAAAAAATACCCTAAATTTATTATAGCCACGATTGCACAAATGTTCCTTTCGATTGGGGGACTCTTCCTTCTGATTGTGCCAGGAGTATATCTCGGGACAAAGAGCATATTCTTTAATATTGAAGCCCACAATGGAGAAACCCTGCCACATTCATTAAAGGATACTTTTACGATTACAAAAGGTTATTTTTATAGGATATTACCTGTTTTTATCTTATACTCGGCGCTGTTTTTAGTTCTAGCGTATACGACACTTAATTCCGGTCTAGATATATTTTGGGTATACTTTTTAAGCAGTATAATACTCTCTTTTTGTGTTACGGCTTATACATTTAGTTCAGACGATCTTTATCATGCGTTAAAACGCGCCAAATCCGGTGTCGGTATAAAATCAACCTTATTTCATAGGATGATGGGCGACAGTTTATAGCATTAAACCGAGCATAATATCGCTTATTTAGTCTAACATACCTGTTTGAATAGTGCCGCTAAACAGGCTTTGTTTAGAAAGTCTAAAAGTGTTTAATAAGTCAAGAATCTGCTTAAAAAGTACTACTATTTACACAAAGCCTGCCAAACAGAAAGCTTTAAATACTACTAATATCACACTTACTAATTGTAAAATCTGTCGTAAGAGGTCGCCCGCTTGGATATTGATATTTTTAATAGCCGTCTTTCACCAAAGTATCGC
>JAJZNV010000020.1 GCA_021852265.1 Nanobdellota archaeon | reverse complement strand
ACGATAAGGGGAGAAAATGGATTTACCCATCTTACTGCATACCAGATGAAGCCATCAATCAGGTTGGTAAAGCACTCATGGTAAACCCGAGAAAGATCGTAGAAGAGGAAAAAGAAGTCACGGTAATAGCAAATCCATACAAGGATGTAACAGTCCTTTCAAATTTCCCACAGCGTTCGCGCTGGACACAGACATTCGGAGCCGATAATTACGTTTGGCGTTTGAGTGGCGCAGGTGTGCGGCCTTTGGTTCGCCTCTTCTACGGCTATGGGCGTGATGTTGTTGTTAACTATGGGCTTGGCGACCGTTTCGGGGTGGGCTATGAAAGCATTGAAGAAGCGCCACTAAATCTGAAGGACATCACACTTAAAACTTTATTGGAAACATTAAACAAAAAACAGATTTGAATGGCCACTTAATATAACGTCCAGCACTATCTCCAAAGTTTAAATAAGTAGGAAAATAATAAATTGGATGACAGAGATACCGACTTTTAGATATCCTAAGAAAGATGAACTGCTTGGTTATGTCACCCAGTTGCTTGGTTTTGGCAGAATGTACGTTAAGTGTTCCGATAACAAAATACGGCTTTGTCAAGTAAAAGGAAGCTTGAGTCGTTACCTATGGGTAGGAGAAGGAGACCTCGTGATAGTGAAGCCATGGGTGGTAGAGCACGAGAAGAAAGGCGATGTGTTATATAAATACGATAAAAATGCATGGGGCGATTTGCGTGCGAAAGGGTACCTGAAAGAAGATCTAATCCAGCAATAACATTCAATGTGTAGTTTCTGATATATTTGTATATGGATTAGTCAATGTTCTTGTCCAGTAATTATTTCCAAAAGTATATACTGTAGTAGATGAGGAATTAAAGACTATTTGTAAATCCAATTGGGGCAAACTGTTGAATGCCGGGCAAGAATAACCGCCAGAACTTAATTCTATTTGTTTTCCAGCGGGAAGGGCATAGCTAAAGGCGGTTCCTGCTGCAAGAGAAAGAGTCTTGTTTATTACGAGCAATTTTGCCGAAGATATGTATATGGGTTCATTTAGATTGTTTTTTAGCGATAAAAAAACTCCCGAACCGTTACACAGCGCGTTTGTTATTGAGAATGCATTTTGCTGTGTGTTGCCGCTATTAAGAATGCCTGCAGTATATAGTGTGCCCAATATTGCGACGGCAGCTATCAGTATAAAAACCATTGCAAGGAAAATTATCGAAGAAAGGTGACCAAACCGATAATCAGCAATTACTCGTTTTCCCTTCATCAAATAAGTACGTTTTTTGAGAATTAAAGCCTTTTTAGACTTTTTTCGATATTTCGTTTAATTCTTCAGTCAGGCATTCCAGAGCTTGATCGAGGATATCCTTAGTTTCTAGCTGCCCCCACGTTTCTATTTCAAACACGGTCCTCTTTGCGTCTGATGAAATCTTAATGTTATCCGATCCGGCGAAATCTTCACACGCTTTACAAAGTATGCAATCCTGTAATTTCCCCTTTTTGACAGATAATTTATCCCCAGAGCCTTCCAATATATCTATTGGACAAAGTGCCGCAATCTTCTCTGCTTCCTTTATCGCACCCTTTTTTATGTCTATGACCGGATAAAAGTGATAGAATACGTGTGCAGGGGAGAATTTTATGTGTTCTTGCCCAGTTCCAAATACTGCTTTTGCCTCTAGTTCTACGCTTTCGCCTTCTTTAAGATTGATTATTAATGTTTCAGGGTATACTGGTGTGACGTCTTTGTCGCTTGGAATTAAATCGGATGCATGTATAGTTTTTGGACCAGTTTCTTTAAGTTTGAACAAGAATTCTTTTTTGCTCTTTTTTATAGCAGAATCGGTCTTTAATGGTATTAAACCGAGTCTTGATGCAAGTATCTCATCATACATAGGGCTCGTATTTTTGTAAATTGTTACGTCATCCATAGCCAGAGTCGATACCCCGTTTATAATGGCCCTCCTAAGTGCATTTACAAGCGACAATTTGAAGTCAGCTAATAGTAATGTAGTAACCTTTCCATCCGATTTTATCTTTTGTGCTTCCATTTTACATTCTCCTTCCTTTTCTGCCCCCCTTTCTTTTGCAGCCGTCATGCGGTATTGGTGTTACGTTTTCTATGCTAAGTATCTTAATTCCCGCCCTTTCCAGTGCCTTAACCGACGGCCTTGCGCCAGCACCGGTAGTTTTTGATTTTATACCGCCAGCGGCCCTTATCTTGACATGTACGCCAGTTATGCCTTTTGCCAATATATCCTCAGCGACCTTCTTTGCTGCGTCCATAGCGGCTCGAGGGGAAGATCCAAGTCTGTCCGCCTTCACTTGTGCGCCACCGCTTTTTATTGCAAATGTATGCGCATTGCTTAAATCGGTTATGTGAATTATTGTGTTATTTGATGTAGCATAAACATGCGCAATGCCCGTTTTTCCTTTTTCCATATTTATTCAGTTTTCTTGTTTCCCGCCCTCACAGGGTGTTCAGCCGATGCAAGCGGAGACTTTTCAATAAAGTTTATTTTGTCTTCTTCATCACGTTTTATAATGTAACTTGGGGTGTCAACGACTTTTCCATTAATTTCTATATGCCTATGTGTTATTATCTGTCGAGCCTCCTTTATGCTCCTCGCGAGCGCCTTCTTAAGGATTATAGTCTGTAACCGTCTGTTCAATATGTCCTCTAATTTAAGATCCAAAACATCATCGACAGTCGCATCCTCTTTTACTAAGCCCATTGAATGCAACTTACGTACAAATTCCTTTTCTTCTTCCTTCCCAAGATTTAGAGCCTTTAAACCTACAAGATCCCTTGCACGTTTTCTTATGTTTCTAAGCACAGACTCAGCTTTCCATAGCTCTTTCTTGTTCTTGAAGCCATATTTCGATCTTAACTCTAAATCTCTGTTTATTCTAGTTTTATCCCAAATCCTCAGTGGAGGTTTGTATTTTTTGGATTGCTTTTTGCTAGTTCCCATAATCTATTATTTCTTTGATTCACCCGCACTTGGTTGTGCTTGCTGTGCAGCAGTCTTTTTGGTAACACCTAAGGAGGTTCCAACTCTTCCTTTGAAGTTTGCGCCCCTAGACTTGACCCGCTGGCCCCTTAATTTATAATTGAATGAGTGTCGGTAGCCCCGATAAGATCTCGTTGCCTTTATCATCTGAATATGCAGGGTGGATTTTGATTTTAAATCGTTTCCTATCAGATGGGAATCTGCACCAGTTGTTTCGTCCCTACGCCAATTATACATCCAGTCTGGGATGCCATTTTTATGTGGATCGTGCATTACGTCCCTTAATTTTTCCATTGTCTGTTCATCCAAATCCTGTAATTTTTTGCTTTCTTGCACGCCCAAGACCTTTATAATCGCATTAGCATACGCAAAACTTATCCCATTTATCAGTCTTAGTGCATCAGATATCTTTCTGCTGCCATCTATATCAGTATCAGCTATTCGGATTATCCTCTTTTCTATACCTGATACCGCAGCACTTTTCTGAGGTACAGCCTTCGGGTTCTTTATAGTTACTTTATTACCTTGCATATCGAATTAAGTAATGATGAGATAAGAGTATTTAAATCTTAAAGTGATAGCATCAACTTACTTTCTCCCTTTTACAGAATACTGATAAGACGCACCGGCGATTATCTTCCGTGTTCGAAATGGGAACGGGATTTGCCACCGGCCTATGGACGCTATCGTTATTACATAGAATCTTTGGCTTTAAATGCCTTTCTAAGACTCCAGTCCATCGCAAAGTGACGGCGAATTACTTATAGAAAGATCAAAGTTAGGTTAGCTTTTTGATTCTTAGATCAGAACTTTTGTCGTGTAGGTTATTACTGGCTGTCCAGCGCTTAAACTTTACTAAAATTTTGACTTTGGGGGATACGTTAATCAAAGACTTTTTTCTATAGGTGGGATTTAGAAAACTAGCTTGGACGTGAATTATACAGATTCTTTAATAAAAATTTGAAAGTAATAATGCACTTTTTTATATCATCTGCGTCTAGTTCCAAGGCTACAAGGAGGGGTACAAGATAATTAAATAGGGTTGCAAACACCCCTAGCTAAGTAGCACTATGGCGCGGGATAATTGCTAGTGTAAACTACATTGGATGCAATGCCGTTATTTCCATTTCCACTAAAATCCTTTGCAGTGCCATTAAGAGGCCATTCACTTGAGAGCCCGCTGTCTGTAGATATCACACCAAGTCCTGCAGAATAAAACGCATCAAGTTGGGTTGTTGAAAGGATTGAATTGTAAATCTGCAAATTATACAAATAAATTTTAGCCCAGCCACTTGAACCGACTTGAAGTGAAACGGGACCGACATTAACAGGAGAGGATGTACTCTGATTGTAACCCATAACATTATCTATGAAAAAAGCTATCCATGTATCTGTGGCTTCGAAACTAATAAAATGCCACCCCCCCACTTGCGTGCCGAAATTGCCATTTGCAATTCCCTTATCAGAAGAATTTTCAGCATACAATACAAGGTTTACAACTGGTTGTCCCCCGCCTGCACCCCACAGATACGAATCTAATGTATTTGGACCATTCCACCCACTGTTTGTAAAATTCAAAAACAGAACGGTCGGGAATGCAGGTTGAGAGGGGAAAAACTCCCAAAAAGTAAAAGTTATTTTTGAGGACACTTGCGATGTATAAGAATGAAAATTGGCATTTATTCCATTAAAATACGTGACATAGCTAGGCAAAACCGTCGAAGAAACTGTTCCAGATGCAGTCCCGCTCGAGGAGTAAGGTCCGCCGAATGCCTGTCCTGGCTCGGTATAGGTAATCGTTGATGTGAATGAATACCTTGATCCTGAAGACGTTCCACAGACGTTTGGGATATAGAAGATATAGGTTCCCTGTGGAGAGATTAGCTGATTTGGGGTTATTGAATTGGTTATTCCATTTGAGGTAATGTTTATCCTTGTTATGTTTATTGTGTATCCCTGGCTATTTCCAAGCTGTAATCTTAAGCCTCCGTCCTGCATACAGAGGGACTGTGGGGTTCCTAACCCACTAAATCCGGTTATTGTCGTACCTGCCGATGATGATGGATTGAAGATCCCTAGGGAGTATAGTCCTGCTGCCACTATGACTATGATCAATATGGCCCAGCCGTAGGTCATCATATATTCTAGAGCAGATTGCGATTTTTTGTTGGTTTTAGAAAGAGCGAAGTGGTAAAACTGACTGGGTATATTACGATACATAAAACTTAATGCGAGGTAACGGATTTAAGTGTTGTCTCTACGTCTTAACATCCAAGTTTTTATATTGCCAAAAATAACGTTTTTTATCTATTGGTGATTAACAGGTGGCCAGCAGTGGATCTCTACTAGTTAACGAAATTCATTTAATACATCGGGAGTTAACTCAGTAAAAGTTAGTTTTCCAACGCCATTGTCGATTTCCGCATTAACTGTAAAAAATTTTCTTTTAAATATAAATAAAATCTTATTCTCATACTTTACAAGTAGCTCATCAGATTTTTCGATGGTAGAGTTAAGGACATTTTTAACTATTTCGCAGCTTTTATCCGACAAATAGTGGTCCAGGTTTATAAAGCATACATTTTGCGTTTGGATCATCCGTCCGCATCTTGAACAACTTTCGTAGCTAATATTGTCATTGTAATACCTTGGTCTCCAGCCTTCACATGACTGGCAGTAGTAAGTCAAACTTGGCAAAGAAATATCAAAATCATTGGCCATAACCTGCCATGCCATCGAGTGTTCTTTGTTACCATGCATCATTACATCCCGCACCATAAACAGATTTTCTAAGAGGTGCACATTTTCGTGTATAATCGTATCAAGTACATCATATTGCTCATGATTCTCTAAATGGTTAGAATCTATATTTATTCTCTGGGATTGGCGGTACGCTTCTCCAACATTATTACGCAGATTTTTGATTCGACAGGTCCTATCATCAAATTTTAGGTACGGTAAATACTTAGCTGCAGTGACTTTAGCCTTAGTATATTCTTCCGCATTCTTTAGCATTTGTTCAAGTTTTAGCTTCAGGAACTTTCGTTTAAACATAATGTGTTATACAATGGAATGATTAATATAATTGGTTAAGGTTTTAGCAGATTATAACCCTTGTTTTAGGCGTTTTTAGCCAGGCTTATAACCCAAATCGTGTTAATACTTATATGGACATGAAAGCATACATCAGAGAAGGCATTGACGCACGCGAAAAGATAGACGCCGAGGAGATATCCGCAATCGCGAAATCGCTAGCGGATTCAATTAGACACGGTGGAAAACTTATCGCATTTGGTAATGGCGGCTCGGCTGCGGATGCGCAACACTTTGTTGCAGAGTTATCTGGGCATTTCTTAATCGAACGGAGACCACTGCCCGCAATTGCGCTGACAACAAATACATCCGCTATAACTGCCATAGGAAATGATTATTCCTATGAAGAAATCTTCTCAAGGCAGGTCAGTGGTATCGTAACCGAGAAAGATTTTGTGGTTGGGATAAGCACCTCTGGTAATTCATTAAACGTTATAAGGGCGATAGATGTCGCAAATGAACGGCATGCGTACACTCTTGCCTTAACCGGTAAGGATGGAGGAAAATTAAAAAATAGTGCAAAGAAAACGATACGGGTGGCTTCAAGCTTTACACCAATAATTCAGGAAGTCCACATTGCGATAATCCACATGGTTTGTATGGCGTTAGATGAATTCCTAGGTTATCAATAGCTGTTTAATTTGTGCAATACGAGTTTTAAATTGCTAAGGATGTCCCGGTTATTTTTATCCATTTTTAGGCCACATACACGGCATTTCGCAGCTTCTAGATAGGCTCTTTTATTCTTAGAGCTCTTGGCCCCGCGGTCGCAAATATTCATAATTTTTGAAAGCTTGGTTTTCTATATTCTATCGGTATTTATTTAATAATTCGAGTAGCATCTTCTTTCTGTCCACGTATTTTTTACTTAATAGACGATTGTTGGCGACGATGTAAATTTTTCTATTTTAAGGTAGACTTTAATTCATCAGCAGTTGTTGCATACACGTTTGGCAATAACTACTGGCTTGATGTATTATCCGGCATAGGTAATATATCAGAAACCATACGTTAGTACTATTGCTGTATTAGATTATCTCTTAAGTAACCCTTGGCGTTTAGATCGCTCCGCGAGTTCTTGTCGTACTTGTATAATCACAGCGAACAATGGTGATAATGTGTAGCCTCAGTAGAGCCAAATGTTCTTTTTATTTGTGCGAGCCTTTGCGCACGATATACTATATTTTTTCCGTGTTAGAAGGCTCTTGCCGCTGCGTCTTCATGGCCCGGAATGCATAAGATATGGAGTTCTTTTAAGTGCACAAGTTTTATATCAAAGCATTGTTGTATGATATAACTTTTCCATCATTTGGAAGACAGGTACGGATATATAAATAGCGATTCTATGACTAGAATACCCATAGATATTATAACGACAGACTATTCCTGTAGATTCTCACGGTTAAAAAGGTATATAATCCCACAAAAGCTATAATGTTTGTAAGCACGTTTTTGATGACATTTTATTATGGATGGCGAAATTGTATATCTATTTTTGTATGACCTTACCGCCCCACTGGACAATGACAAAGTAAAGAATATTTTCAAGAACAGCGAGGATTTTTCTACATACGAACACGAAAAGTCCATACCGGAGGAAATAGCGACTTTCAACGTGCCGTACACGTTCAATCTGAAAGAATCCGAGATAAAGCTCGGTGAAAATGTGCTTAAATCAAAGGTCCAGGTAGCTATCTATGGGATAGGGGCGTTCTCCGTTAGGCTAAGGATACCGTTCAGCAATTTTACAATGAAGATGCTTGAACAGCTGACGTTCGATAAAGGCGTCGAAGCGCAGATAAAGGACATAATATCAAATACGAAGGCCAAGACGGAGAAGGCGATATCCAAACAAATGAAGGTATCATTGAGAGTGATGACGGAGAACTACCGAGTCTATTTTATAAACGACGATTCCGATACATTTTTGAAACAAAACAAGAAGGCAATAGCGGGAATAATATTGGACGAGGATAATTACCACCAACTGTCGGATAGTTACGTGCAGAGCACGCTCAGAAGAATGCTGTCTTATTACAAGAACGAAGTCGTCATAGTGGACTGGGATGCCATGATGTTCATCGGCAAGAGCAAGAAATACGAACACGAACTTATAACTGCAGAGATTGCCAATGTACAGTTGCTCGAGTTTAGGGCGTACTACAATGAGGTAACTCGCATGATAAACACGGTAAACGAAAGATTCTCAAGGAGACTGTCTTCGATGCTTAGGATATTTAGGGCAAGATCTAACCTCATAAAACTTAATTCGGACATTGGGCAGTTCTACGAAGAAACAAAGGACATGGTCAACAACGTCACCAACATAGCTTTCGGATTCGGTGAATGGTACCTAGCTAGACTTTATGCGCTATGCGAGGATGCCTTCAAGCTGAAAGACTGGTATAATTCACTGATAGACAATCTGGAAATACTCGAAAAAATAAGGGGTTTCATAGCAGACATAATATCAGAAGAAACAAACGCATTCCTTGAATGGATAATAATCGCCTTGATTACAATCGAGATTATTGTAGGCATGCTCAGTTCGGTCAACCTCCTACATATATAAAGAGAATTTATCTCTTCATGAGAATATTTAGTTATATGCCTGGACATTAAAATGCTGTAAAGGCAGCTAACTTGCTAGATTACCTTAACTTCCTTTTTGTCCGCCTTGAAATTGACCTTACGGTGTGTGCCGTCACAGAATGGCTTGTTGTTTGAATGACCGCATCTGCACAGTGCATATTTTACTTCACCACCCACAACCACCAAGTTCGGGC
The DNA here is from genome assembly GCA_021852265.1 of Nanobdellota archaeon. Lineage (GTDB taxonomy): Archaea > Nanobdellota > Nanobdellia > Parvarchaeales > Parvarchaeaceae > Parvarchaeum. The sequence goes on along the minus strand of JAJZNV010000020.1, from coordinate 30,067 downwards.
CGTTTTCTGTGGACTCTATAATTACGTCTACCATGTCCATTTAACTCTTCCTAATTTTATTAACATTTTATAACGCGGTTTGTAGGCTAACTATATCACTTATTGCTTTTTCTACACTCTTCTGGGGCGCATCCACAATCAGCACAGATTATTTGCATATGCTTTTATGGACTTATTTTATAATAAAGTTATTTTAGCGTCAAAGAAACTTTTAAATACAAAAAGCTGATTCATAGAATATGGATTTGACTGTACAGACAAAGGATTTTCCGGATACGTTTTATGCATTTATAGAGATACCGGCAGGCAGTAATTGCAAATACGAATACAAAGAGGATTTGGACGGGGTAGTACTGGACAGAGTCCTATTTACATCTATGGTGTACCCAACAAATTACGGTTTCGTAATGGATACCGAAGGAAAAGATGGAGATCCACTTGACGTTTTGGTAATGTCTTCCGCGTCAATCTCGCCAGGCATAGTCGTCAAGTGTCGTGCTGTGGGTGTTGCGGAAATGAGTGATGAAGAAGGCGAGGATAATAAAATCATAGCGGTGCCTATCGATAAAGTGGATCCTACGTCAGTTGCACTGAAAGATGTAAACGATCTGCCGCAATACTTTAAAGATAAGCTAAAACACTTCTTCGAGAGATACAAAGAGCTTGAAAAAGGTAAGTTCATGAAATTCAATGGGTTTAAAGGTAGAGAAGACGCACTTAGGCAAATCAAGGAAGCGAGAGTGGCAAAGTAAACCGCTTTAACTCAACTAAGCACCAACCAACCGGTACTAAAACTGTGTATAAGTTTTCAGTGCTTCGCTTCTGTAAATATCCTGTGCTGCGGCATGCCTTCTATTATTGCTCTGCCGGCTGCGACGGTCTCTTTATACGCTTCGCTTTTAATAAATTGTTTAAAGCCATCCATATCATTCCATTCTGTGTAAAGTAGGTACTCGTTTTGTGAGCTAACCTCTTTGTATAGTCTTGCGTCTATGCATCCAAAACCAGCCTTTTTAATGGCCGACACTGCAGCATTAAATTTAGATTCGAATTCGCTTTCCATACCAGGTTTGACCTTATAGTACAATCCTATGTTTATCATATTCTGTTTATTCGGTTGCAGTATAAAAATTCACCGTCATTACGCCCTCTTATAACGCATGCTGATTAAGTTACTTTGTAGGCAAAGTCGTTAAGTACGGAATTTTAAGCTTTGTAACCCTTTATCTTCTGTTTTGTTAGATATCCTATACCACTCGGGGGGAAAAGCGAAAAGATACCCAACTGCCGCTCCAATGCAATACTCCACTGCCCTTAAACCACCAATAAAAAGTGCGGTTTTCGGTGCAACAGATATGAATGGCATCGCAGGCGCCAGTGAAGCTGCAAATCCCGTAACGCTCGCTGCCAGTTCTCCATACTTAGCCTTTGGCACCTTCGAATAGTTAGTTTTCGATATTCTACCGGCTAATACGCCGGAACCAATCGCTATGTCACCTGCCGGATGCATATTTTGGAATTGGAGGTGTGCAGAGAAGAGAAGATCGGCAATTGCAACTAGACCGGAGTATACTGCGGTCGAAACCAAGCCATGAGCATAAGATGTGGGGATATCCCCACTTCCTTTCGACTCTCCCGATAAAAGAAGCGATTCTAATTTTTGTTTATTTTTCATATCAGTTTAATGAAAGGCGCCCATATTTAAGCGTTATAACCTCCCCTCGCATAGAAAGTCAGAATCCATAATAGATCAGATTCTGCTAAAAAGCAAGACTACCACCTAAGCTTATAATATTCTCTTTAAAGCTGCGCCACCTGAGCAATCTTTCCCCAATAATCCGTTCGTTTCTTTCTCGATTATGCCTTCCGCCAGACTCAAATTCATATTAGACTGTAAAATGCCAGTTTTTCTAATAACATCCTCGATATGCAATACGTTTGCTCCGGCAAAAGCCCTCGGCACAGAGAGATCTATGATGAATTTTGGACCACTAAGATTGATTCCGGTGCCATTCTTTATCGCAGAAAAAACAATATTATAATCTTTTAGCATTTCGATATTGAAATCAGAATATTCCATACCAAAAAGCCGCGCCAGTCGCTCAGCATGCGCCGCTTCTCTGCTGAAAACTGTGACTTTTATATTTGGATTCGCAATTTTTAGTTCAGCCAGAAGATTTTTTGATACAAATCCGGAACCAACTACAGCAATTCGCATATTAGGAAGATAATTTTCTAGGACGATGGTTGCGGCAGCATGATAAAGCCCACTTTGCCTATTGGAAATACCCGCCTCTCTGCGCGTTTTTCTTCCAACTCTCATCGCATTTTCGAAAAGATACTCTAATTGTTTGGAATGTAACCCGTCTATTTTATACTCGTTGAATGTATGTCTTAATTGTCCAATTATCTCACTTTCACCTAAAATTATGGATTCTAGTCCGGAAGCAACTCTGAATAAGTGGCGTACCGCACCGCTCCCGATAAGAATCTCGCCCTCTTCTCGCTCAGAATGTTTTCTACGAGTTTCGGACAAAAAATTTTCTACATCCCCATAATCTTCTGAATAGCAATAAAGTTCTATCCTGCTACAAGTTTTGAAAACTAATGTTTTTACAGATTGGTGCATGTCTACTGAATCAGCCGCCATATCATAATTGTAAAGCGAAGACAATGGCACATTTTTGTACGAATATGTCAGCACGCCATAGACCATAGGAAATATTGAGGTCAACACTATAAAAATGTTTTTACTGTTAATTTACTTACAGTGTAGACTTGACAGCCTCTGCCATTGCGTCTATAAGTTCGGGCGATTCATTTAAGCATTCAACCCTGCGTACTTTCATTCCCAGGTTTTCAAATGATTTTACGTACATGATGTCTATATCATATAGCGTTTCCAGACTCTCAGTGATATAGCCTATCGGTGCTATCAAAACATTTTTTATACCCTCCGAACGCAGCCCACGTACTTTTTCCATTACTTCTGGTTTATACCAATCTTTGTGTTCACCATTCTGATACGCCAGGCAATAACGTTTTATACCGCCCCCTTTACAGAGAGCATCGACAAATTCGTTGAGCTGACTTTTGTAAAGATTATCCTCTACTCGCTCAGGTAAACCATGTGAAGTGAACACTACAAAAATGTCTTCATTCGCACCGAATTCAGACCGAGATTTGTCTATGTTTTTAAGCCAAGCGGTTTTGAGTGCTGGCTGCCGGTACCAGTCATCTATAAAATAATAGTCTTTCCCCTCGAACACGGCAGAAAATCTTTTTTTGTACCCGTCACTTCCGGCAAGGGATCTAAATGGGTGGGCAACAATGCCTATCACCTTTTTAGGATTAGTTTGTTTTATTTTAATGGCTGCCTCGTCTATTCTTGGATGCCAATGTTTCATGCCGACAGTAACTGTACAGGAGATTCCATCATTTTTCAGATGTTTTTCCAAAAGCCTCGCTTGCCTTAGAGTTATTTTTTTAAGGGGCGAAAAACCTATCTCTTCATACTTTTTTGTTACGTTTTCGATTATCTCTTCCGGTACTTTATTTCCATTAAAAACGTCCTTTAAGTAACCGTCTACTTCCTCCCGCTTTTCCGGTGTACCATATGCCATTAATAAGACGGTTATTTTTCGTGCCTCCTCCATGGAGATAGGTTAACCGGTGTTGATATATAATTGTTATTTTAAATCAAAGTTAATCAAAGGCCAATTCTTTATACTGTGGCTTTTTAGCTTTTGAGGTAGTGCTCTCCTCCTCCTTAGCTTTTTCATACCCATATATAACTTGTACGCCCCTGGCTAACATCACTAGTGGCACGAGCGCGTAAAAAAGAGGGTTGCCCGTAGTCGATACAGCTAAATTACCTATAATAGACCCCTCCAAAAAACCTGCACCAACCGTTATTGCAGACCCTAATGCGGGCTCCGAATCCCAATATACCGCTTTACCAAATGATTTCCCATAGTTAAGGTATTCCTTTAAACCTGTGTAAATAACCTTAGGCACAATCTTCAACGCTTTTTTTGTATCCATTAATACCTTCTCTAATCTTTCCTTTTCCATATTTTGCCTCCGTTATACTTATAATAGAAGCGAACTAATATTAATACTTTTCCTTACTTATAGGTAGTGACTTTTATTTAAAATTAATATCAAAATACGCCCCGTCATCTACAGTGTTTTAAAAAGCGAGCTGATTGGAATAAACGTCCACCAAGCAGGTTTCAGTTCATTAATATCTGAAATCATCTATCCTGTTTATGCTATAAATTTAAATTAGAATAAAACTCTTTAGTTAATTTTTTTAAGTTCTTTTCCGGTAGACCATTTACCATGAACACAATTTGTTTGTAAATAGTATCCAGATTTATTTCTACCTGTACGTTTTTATCAATGTCAGGTTTTCCAGATAACCGCTCAATTAATGAGGGCCCCTTTTTGATTTTTATAAAATACGAATAATTGAACTTTTTGTCCGCTAAATTCTGAGATAGTATGACTTCTGATCTCACTGTTATGCCGTCATGCAGCGAAACGGATTCATATAGAGCATCTTTAATCACAGTTCCACTCACTTCTTTAGACAGATTGAGTTCTAACTTGTTGATGGACATATTCCTCTAAGAAAATAGCTATTATTTAAACCTTTTAGATGCTCGAGGCCGTTGCATAATTCCTTTTATGGACAGCCTATAACAAGCGATAAATCAAACAAATTCCTCCCGCTTTCTACCGATAAAACAGAAAAAGGAGGCATTTATGAATAAAATAGCATTGAAAGGATTTGAAGATTTAGTACCAATTTTCCATATCTTGCAGGCTCATTTTTTCAATTTCTCCTGTGGCCTTCCGCTTACCGAGATGCTTTGCGATAAGAGCACCTCCCACATAAGCCAAAAAATATGTACCTAACCATTCTAAAGTCGCCATTATTGGAATCGGGGCGAAAGCCACATATATGGCAGTCCAGGGTACATTCTCAGAAACTATCCCGCTTACTATATCAGCAAAGTTGCTTTCCTTATTTCCCGTATAACCTGCATCATAGCTCTGTTTAAAACGGCCATAAATAGGGATCAAATACCTGTTATTCCAAGGCAAGTTTTCTCTTTTTCCATTTAGTTTTGATATCAACTGCTCGAGTCTTTTTCCCATGTTTTACTATCCCTTAATAGAATGTAGCTAGCATATAAACATTTCTATTTTGTGAGGCCGTTGCATAAGTCTCTAAATCAGATGCGTTTCTAGGCTAACGTTACCTCAACTAATTCTAAACATCGAAATCAAAGTCGAATGTTCGACTTAAGTGAAAAGTAAAATAAGGAAACTTCTAAGACAAAAAATTAGTTAGAAACAGCTAGTATAGGCACGGGGGCTTGGACGTTTATTTCTTCTTCTTTTTTGTCGATTTCTACTAGTAATTTTACCACCACAAAAATAAGTTCCTTGCTTTTGAAGTCCCTGAGATACGCCCTTTTTATGTTTTTAAGAGAAGATTTATCGATTTTGCTACCAGAGATTTTACTTATAAATTTAGAAGCATCTAATATCTCTAAACCGACCGCGCGTTCTGCAGGTGATAAATCTATTATGAACTGATCGACCGGCACGCTATCTTTAATCTTCTCATTTAGATCTATCGTCAGCACATCTTCATCGTAGTTTACACGTGCTTCTTTTTCCATAACTCATTTAACCTTATTCTTCTCTTTATTAAAATAACTGGTTTTAGAAATAAATAAATTATTGGCTAAACAGAGGGCCCATAGCAGATCCCTTAAATCATCCTATATGCGTATATGCTTCTCCTAAATCCGAGATGCTCATATAATTTAATTGCGGGTTTGTTTTTATCATTTGTTAGCACGATCACCGTCCTTGCACCACTGCCCTTTAATTTTTTAACCATCCGCTTCATTAGTAAGGAAGCGACGCCTTTCCTCCTGAATGCTGGTAAAACGTAAAGTTCCTCTATACTGCCGTATGTAAAATCGGCGTAGGTTATGAGGTCACCCAATACAAAACCGGTTATTTTTCCATTTTTTTCCGATATGAGAACATATGTTTTTAGTCTGCCGTTGCGCAATTTTATCAGTTTTTTGCTCTTTATGTTAGCTGCCTCTTCCACAGGATGCATCTGGTAGTAAAGTGAACAGAGTTCCTTGTCATCACCAGCTGCAGCGAGTCGAATCTTCATATACCCAGATAGAGACCGTTGTATAAATGCCTTGCACCCGCCTTACTTATTTAAACGCGAGGGAATATTGGTTTAGATGTTCAGAGAATTTCTCGACCTCGGACACGCTAGGTCATTTAGAAAAACAATACTTCCCCTATCCATAGTTTTCTTCGTTTATACTTTCGGCTGGGGACTTACCTCCTCAATGTTCTCTATTTTTATAAATAATTCGGTCAAAAGTCTGTTTCTTACAGGTATAATACTCTCTCTGACGACTCTGATGGGCGTCTTTCTGAACCTGCCCTTCGGCATCATAGAAAGCAAACTTAATATCAAACGGGTCCTGCAGATAACCCTGCTTGCATATGCAGTGATAGCCATACTCTACTCGGTATCAAACAGCTTCGTAGCCTTGCTCAGCATCAGCATATTCAGGGGAATCGCCTCCTCCTTTCTCTGGTTGACATCCTGGGCTTATGTATTCAATTACTCAAGCCGTAAGATACGCGGGAAGGAAACCGGCTTTTTCTCCGACATGAACGACATGGCGTCCGCTATTGCTCCTATTCTAGGTGGTTTTTCCGTTCTTTTGTTTTTTGTACTGCCATTTTATCTTCTTAGTGTAACTAGCTTCATATCCTTTATCTTGGTCTCGGTTTTCATAAAAGAAGTACCGAAGCGCAGCAAGACCAACATCCGTTCCCAGTTCAGGTTGATAAAGAAATACTTCAGAAACATGCGCTTCATAAAGACAATCTCGTCAGTCGTCATATTCTATGCACTGATAAACGTTTATTATTCATTTATATCGATATTCCTAAACAATAAGGGTCTAAGTATCCCTATAATAGGTACCCTCCTAACCATCTCGCTGTTTTTCGCGGTCGCCTTGGAAGTGCCGATAGGCAATTTTATCGATACGCACGGAGTAAGAAAAACGCTAATGGTGGCGGCAGCTGTTGCCGCATCTGCAGGGATAGCGATGGTTTTCTTGAACGCATTGGTTTACCTTATCCCCGTCATAACAATCTTCAGCATAGCGTATACGATGATATTTATAGCTCTTTATTCCAGAATGTCCGACATAATGCTTAAAGATAAGACGCAGATGACCGGTGCGATAGCGACATTCAAGGACCTCGGTTACACAATCGGCCCTCTGGTAACCGGTTTTGTCATGGTTTTTCTAGGGATAAACACGACTTTTTTATTGACCGGCATATCATTTGTGGCACTAATCCCCATAGCTTACACACTAAATGATTAATACAAATCTTTTTGATTTGCAGATTTAGATCGAAGTGGATAATCGTCTACTGGAGGCATTTGCACTAATAACGCTTGCAGACGTATTTTTAATTTATGCTAATAAAGGCAATGCGATTAATTTATAGATAAAAAAGATATAGATAATATGGATATAATAACAGCTATACTTATACTGCTCGGTTCTAGCATAATAGCCGGTACTATATTTGAGAAGTTCGGTCTTCCGGACGTAGCCGGTCAGATACTTAGCGGAGTCATACTAGGTCCTGCGGTGATAGGCCTGATACAGCCCAGTTCATCGCTTTTTAGTATCTCCGATATAGCCTTGTTCTTTCTCGTGCTCTTATTGGGTTTAGAGGTTACATCAAAGGCGCTGACCACCAATCCTATGAAGAATATCGCTTTGTCCCTAAGCAGTTTCGTGTTCCCAGTGACTATAATGTTCGTGATTTCATACCTGCTTCTTGGGTTTGAGATGGTGCCTGCCGTGATACTTTCGGTTGGTATTGGCGTGCCCTCAATTTCAATAGTTTCCGTTTTGCTAAGACATTACTCTCTAGTCGGAACGGAAGATGGCAACAAAATAATGACAAGCGTAGTTATATCCGATCTATTGGCATTCATAGCTCTCGCAGCAGTGTATAATGCCCATGATATCTATCACCTGCTTCTCCTCATAATCACCATCATCATATTCATAAGTCTTTTACTTATGGCCGCAAGACTTCTGAGGAACTATCATAGGCATGTGATAGATTTCTTTTCGAGTTTAGCGAGCGGAAAATATGGGGAAACTTCCGTATTCGCTATTGTCATATTGTTGGGACTCGTAATCGCTTCTTTCCTGCAGTTCATAGGAATCTCGTTCGTGCTGGGTGCATTTTTCGCCGGCATGTTGCTGGAGGAATTCGTAATGGGAAAAGGCGTTTTCAGAACACTGGTACGCACGTTTAGGAGGATAAATGGCAGTTTCTTTATACCTTTATTCTTCAGCATAGCCGGTGCGACTACGATGGTCCCAAACCTTAGCTATATCGCCATCCTCATTATTTTGATAGTAGTCAGTGCAGCATCCAGTGCCGGATTCACTTCTTATATAGGAAAAAAGGCTTTCAAAAAATTGCAGCCATTAAGCGCAATGTCGATACTTGGCGGGCGTGGGGCAATAGGTATAATAATCGGCAACATTGCTTTTCTTGCAGGGCTGATAAATATCCAGCTGTACTCTGTGATAGTACTCGGGACTGTGGTTATGGCGGTTTTCTTTTCCGCATTCATAAGGCCAAAATTCAAACATTCAAAAAGGAGAAGATAAAATTAGGCTTTTGCGCAGCAAGGTGCGACAACACCGCATATGTGAGTGGATAATGCTGATAACACCAAACGGTAAATACGTTTATGTTTCTTATTATTATTTTAGTGCTAGCGAATCAAAAGGAATCATTTCTGTCGCTATTATAAACACGACAACCAACAGCATTGTAGGCAATATACCAATAGGGCCGGCAAATGATGGAGCGACTGGGATGTCAATAACTCCAAATGGTAAATCTGTTTATTTAGTTGGCTATGTCAATACTAACATGGCAATGATAAACACCTCTACAAACACTGCAATTAATATGACTGTTGTGAATGGCACGAGTAATATAGCTATTAGTTAAATGACAATTCTTCATAAAAAGAAGCGAAAAACGCGGAATACCTAGAAGAACTTTCTATTGGCACAAAAGACGCCTAAATGCGGTAAAACAATAGAGCCATAACAATTAAATATGATGGCCTTATCATATTTTTTATGTTGCGAGGATTAGCACTTACTGCGGTTGTCATCGTTGTTATAGTCGTTGTGATAGCAGCGGTATTATTATTTGCTAACGTCTTAAGTCCCGCCATCCAAAACACCACACTTTCCAGTTCCAACAGCATTTCTTCTATGTTTACGGCGGCACAGAGCTTGTACAACTCTTCGGGCCCATTTAACGACTCATATGCTTTCTTTGTAAACGACTCTGCCTTCAATGGAAGCAACTCGTTCCTGGCTAAGGAGGGCATCAATGGAAACTTCCAGATAGCCAGATATGGGAATTCTATCAGAGCGTCATTGGCATATTCCACGCCTTACCCATACATACTGTTCAATGCATCCGTCGAGTTGAATGAAAAGGCAGTATCCATTTATAATGGAGCAGACCTCATTCTCTGTCTTAAGCAGTCATTTACTAATGAGAGCCCAGTGAATGCGACAGTGGAGGGTGTGATAACCACAGTGGACCAAAAGCCGATGAACTGTACCTCGACCGCCATGCCCATCCCTCCCTTTAACATGGCAAATTCATTTACGACGGTCCCCTTTAGCATGCTTAACTCTCCACAAGCCAGCAATTTCAATTTCTTTACCGGCGGAGGCAGTGTAACTTTCCTAGGCGACAAGACCTACCTAGGACAGAGTTGCTCCATGGAAAGACTCACCCCGCCGCCCAACGCGGCAGGTTCGGCAGGAGTATCGTTTGAGGACTGCATATCCTCTACGAATGGTCTTCCGCTCTATCTAGTGGCCGATGTGAACGGTTCCACGTTCATGGACAACACGATTTCTGCGATAAACCCGGCACCATCTGGCAATAGCGTTGTTACTACGCTGCCACCCGGCGCCGTCTTGGCCTAAGTGAGCTTCATAGACATCAGTATAAGACTAGTATGGTCGATAATGACTCAGAATACCGGTTATTACTAAATCAAGTACTTCTAGACCAGAGAAAAGATCCGCCACCGCAACAGAATGCTATAAAAATATTGTAGGGAATTAAACCAAATTTAAATCCTTCTGCAAGCATTTTCTGGCCCATCAAGAAATCCTCGCCACAGTAAGTCGCATAATCCCAACCTCTCTTGTACTCTATATCAGATCTTATAACTAGTCCTTGCCGCCGCAATGAGGATGCTTATTAGCAAACTTTCGAAGGCATACTTAAATTCCATATAAATAAAATTTTAGGTAAGTTTGGCATGCGCTATTTTAGCTTAGCTCTCACTATTTTTATAAAACTATCGGCTACCGATTGTCTTCTTATACTTAATTGCCAGCGCTCTCCCCCCGTACCCCTTAATTCGTAATATGGAAATCTGAATACCGAGCTAAGCAGCATTAAAAGTACGCCGATTACAAATGGCCAGGTATTAAAGAAGCCAAATCCTGTCAGCAACCATGCTATATTACCTTGCCACGTGGCATTAAAAAAGCCCGATTGATTAATGGCGGTTATGGCGTTGCCCCACCCGTATGCTACCAGTATTAAACCTGGAAGCCCGAGTATCAATAATACTATCCCTAAACTTAAAAAGGCAATATTAATTTTCCGGACGAATTTTATAGAGGAAACGTGGGCATAAGACATGTCATCGTAATCATTCCAAAATAAGAACTCTTTGTATTTTATAATTCGTTTATTTGTTGCATAATAATTATTATATTGTGCGATAACATGTTCACCCACATTAAAAAATCTAGAAAGCTCTGGGTATTCATTTTCGGCCTTAAATTCTAAACTATTCTCATCGCTAGTTTCATCGGCCATAACTATATTTTATATGGTATTTTATTAATTATAACTTTATAAACGTTTAGAAATAATTTGTGGTAAGAGGGCGTATATCATAGCCTGTGTTGGTAGAAAGAATCGGTGCCGGAGTCCAGGCATCCGCAAAAATTAAACTGACATAATATCTAGTTTCGCAGACAAATACGGATCATGTGATTGCAGTACTATGATTAGTGAAATGATAGAGAATGTTATAGCTATAGCAACAAAGACGGCAAGCTATACATAGTTATGCTGGACTCTCAAATGCCGTAAGGATTTTGGAAAGCTATAAGATGGCAAGAGTACACACAGGTATACTATGAAAAGCATAAAGTATAAACCAGTATGATTTCGTACGGATTGGTTTTTGGAGTGGTTACGATGCTTCTTTTTGGAGTGTCCGGGTTTTTGATTAAGAAACCAATTTCGAAGTTTGGAAACGCTTACTCCTCCTTTATTATACTGCTCACTGGTGAAATCCCACTAGCATTGGCTGTGCCATTTTTCATTCAGCAATTCAATGTTTATATTATAGTTATGGGAGCAATTTCCAGCGTGCCGATGGCGTTAGGTTACATATTTTTCTACGCCTCGCTGCAGAAAAAGCAGGCCTCTAATACTTTTAGCATAAATGTGCTTCAAGCAGTCATAATTGCCGTAGGCGGCGTGGCGCTTCTGGGGGAGACCCTCAAACCCATCGAAATCGTCGGTTTCATAGCAGGAGTGATAGGAGTGTTCTTCGTGACTACTCATAACAGGATAAATTTTGATAGGTCTTATCTTCCGGCGGTGGTCGGTAATGTTTTGTGGGCAATTTATTGGGTATTTCTGGGTTTCTCTGTAAGTCACTATGGGGGGCTTATTCCAACATTATTTATAGGCAGAACAATTAGTGTATTCTTCACCCTGCCATTGTATTTTTCAAATAGAAATAAAATTCATACAATTAATCATAAAAATAATGAAAATTTAGGCATTTTGCTGCTAATCGGTGGAGTGTTGGCTGGCATAGGCAACATAGCATTCTCTTTGCTTATATTGTTTAACTTCTTGGCAGCCGGCAGCATATTCAATGCACTTTCTCTTGTTATAATTATACTGCTTTCATTCGCATTTCTAAAGGAGAGATTTACTCTAATCCAAACAATAGGGATTATAACCGCGGTAATCGGTGGACTGTTGATTGCAGTAGCTTAATTTTCCATTATTTCAAGGTGTGTCTAGGGCGACGTTTTATAGATGGAAGAAACTCATCAAGTGAATCCGATTTTAAAATTACTTACAGAATAGTTACTGTTTTTCAACAGGCCGCTTATGGAAAATATATCCGTTTCTACACTAGTTGATATGTTAAATGGTCGGTATATCTCTAATTTTAACCATATTGCATAATTCCCACTGCCTTGCAAAGAGGCAGTTAGGTTACTTATTCCTTCTATGTAACTAGGAGCAGTATAATTTTTATATAAGATATTTGGGTATTTTATAATTGAAACATTAGAAATTTTAACCCACGCAGTAAGTTGAGTAAATGTTAGCATAAGGTCAGTTGAGGCCGTTATGCTGAACGGGATAAATACAAACAATGGAGGCGCCGTATAGTACGTATCTACAGCATAATTATTTCCTTCTTTTTGCGCCCAACCGCCTGGCGCAACGTCTTGAGATAGGTTCCTTATAGCGGATCCGCCAAAAGCGTTTCCATTACTTAATACTGCGGCGGTTATATTAAATTGAGAATCGATATCAAATGGGTATTGGTTAATGTTAAATTGTACTTCGTTATTAGACCCAAATGCAGTCAAAGCGCCATTTACAGCAGGTTGTGTAACCCCATTAGAAAATGGATAAATATGAGCAATCGCTAAAAAGGTAAGCAGCGCAATAATAACTGCAATAATAGCTGCTATAGCAATTATTGTTGTTTTTATATTTTCACGGTTTTTATGCCTTACCATCACTAATCTAAATGGGCGTTTTATTTAAACTTGTAAAATTTACAGAAACTAGTCTCATTTTAATGGGATAGCATTATCCCGCTACAAAGATAGCCCCGATCGGATTCGAACCGATGTCAGCGCGTCCAGAGCGCGCTATCCTTAACCGCTAGACTACGGGGCTATACCTGCCTATTTTATAGTTTTCATCTATATTTTAAATACTAATCATCGATATGGGTTCTTCGATAGTGTGGGCTTAATGTATTTATATCGCAGGTCGTAAATACTAATCATAAATAATTAAGCATAATTATGATGTCTATACGCTTAGAAAATGGGAAGTTTGGCAGGGGTATGTATGTATCGCTTTTATGGTGTTTGATAGTCGCTATCGCCGCTATGTCGCTTTATTTTTATACCGGCAACAGGATGTTTTCAATAACGCTTCTTTTCGGTTTTGCGCTATCGATACTCGATAGTGCGATGGGGATGGGGTTCGGAACAGTCGGTGTACCGATTTTATTGGTTTTTGGGTTTCAATCTATAGTTGTTGTGCCGGCCATACTCGCAGCGCAATTCTTTGCGTCTGCGTTTGGTAGCATCTTACACCACAAATACAAAAATTCAAATTTATTTGATTTTAAGCATGAGGATGGAAAAATCATGCTTGTACTCGTGATTTTTGGGGTTAGTGGCGCAGTTATCGGTGTTATATTAGGCTTAATCCTTCCTGCGATATACATAAAAATCTATATCGGTATACTGGTATCATTAATGGGGATTTTATTATTAGCTAAATCTAAGTTTAACTTCTCATGGACCAAACTAATCGTATTTAGTGCAGTCGGTGGCTTTAATAAAGCGCTTGGCGGTGGAGGCTATGGTCCGCTATCAACATCCAGTCTAATAGCATCTGGCAACACGATTAGGAGATCCGTCGGCATCTCCCTCTTTTCCGTTGCAGTTATCAATGTCGTAGCATTCTCGCTTTACTTTTTATCTGGCAAAATTTCAAACTATGTAATCATTCTTGGATTAAGTTTTGGCGCCATAATCGGGTCACAGATAGGGCCGCGCATAACCAGTCGAATGTTGAATGAGGATAAATCCGCTTTTGGTGTCATCATAATCGCTTTAGGCGCATTAACGGTCCTGACGGCATTTGGGATACTTGGATAGGCTCTTTCTAACAATCTGGCTGTTTATCTGGTTTAAGGCAGTCCTGCTTGTACTTACTTATCGTATCTTGTATTCCGAAAGCGACTAATGTTGGAAGTAAGAGGGCCAAACTAAACAGCGTAAAATACTCAGTCGCAAAACCGATTGGTATAGTGCCAGAATAATTTACAAGTTGCGTGGGGAGCTTTAAGTAACCTTCACCAGCTACCGTATCAATCGCAGACACCGCTGCCGTAAACCCTCCAATCATACCCGGGAAGATTCTCAACATGACGGCCTTTGCGGCATTTCCAAATTCTTCATAAGCTATGCGTGCAAGGCCCTTCCTTTTTGTTAAATCTATCGCTTTTTGTGCCCAAACTTCACTGCCCTCGTTTCTCATATACCCCAAATGGATCCCAGTTTCTGGTCTAATAACCATCTCTTTGCCACTCCATAAAAATGCGCCAAGGTAATCATGTCCGTTATCCTTCAATTTGACTTTTTTAATCGCATCGGAATAATTGACAAGCGCACTTGCAATTAGCCCATAAACCTCTGCACCAGAAAGTGTAATCTGACCATCTTGAGGAGCGTAGATACCATATCGTCGGTTTATCTTTGCACGACTTATGTGACCCGCTCCCGACCCCTCAATTATCCTGTCGAGGTTTGGGAGTATTTTTTTAGATAGCTGTCTTTCGGTTAAGTATTTCAGGCTGTCTGCAGATACGCCTGTATCACACAGTTCATTTGATGCCTCCGAAAGCATATCAAAGAATGTCCGATAAAAGACTTCAACTTCCCCCGCTTTTGTAGGTGTTATACCAGCGAGCTTTCTCTCATACAAAATCTTTGAAGTCTCGGGGGCGGTATAATCTAGTGCTTTTCTAACGATTCCTACCACAGAGTTATCGTTAAATTGCCTTATTTTTCGCATCTGCTTCCAGTTTGAGATGTGATCTGATAGGCTGCTCACTATATAGTGTAATCCGCGTTTTTCAGGCGTACTTACATCTTTACTAGGCTCACTGGCACAGCCAATGTTCTCTTCATACTTGTCGTTATATTTGACCATACCTGTTTATGAGAGGGGCTAGTATATAAATCTTTTTATTACTATAAAATTGTAACTTTTATAAGATAATTTAGATGTACTGCATCAGAGCCTTGCCATTAAAATAGAATATTAATATAATAAGTGTCTTTGATTGTTATCTGGGTGTCTATGAAAAGCGATCTTCTGGATATTTCTGGTAAAACTGCCATAGTCACCGGCGGCGGGCTTGGCATAGGATACGGTATCGCGGAAAGGCTGGCAGGGGCTGGTGCAAACGTAGTTATTGCCGAGAGAAGCGACTCGGGGAAAGATGCAGCCGATAAACTATCCAGCAAAGGTTTTAGAGTCGCATACGTAAAAACAGATGTCTCAGTTGAGAACGATGTAAAAAACTTAATCGATAAAACAGTCTCCACTTTTGGAGGCATAGACATCTTAGTGAATAATGCAGGGATATACCCTTCGATTCCGGTAATGGACATGTCTCTAAAAGACTTTGATACAGTTTTAAGTGTAAACTTAAAGGGCGCGTTCCTGTGTACGAAGTATGCAAGCGAAAAAATGATAGCTGCCAAGAAGGGTGGAAAAATAATAAATATAACGTCTATAGATGCACTGCACCCATCTTCTGTTGGGCTGGCGCATTACGATGCTTCCAAGCACGGCCTTTGGGGATTCACAAAAAATGTAGCATTAGAACTGGCCCCCTACAACATCTGGGTTAATGCAATCGCACCTGGAGGCATACTTACCCCGGGCGTAACTAAATTACAGGAAACAATGCCGGTGCAAGGCAACATCGATATGAAAAAGATGCTTGAGGGCTTCCTCAACAAAATCCCAATGAAACGATTAGGGGATCCAGATGATATCGGTAAAGTGGCGTTGTTTCTGGCGTCTGATATGTCCTCTTACATGACCGGCTCCCAGATAATCGTTGATGGTGGCGCACTATTAATGTAGCTTAGGAGCATGCATAACTTAAGGCGTTTAGCAGTTTAATTTAAATAGCTTGCACTACTAAAGTTTATATGGCGAAATCGAATAAGCTAGCCTATGAAATTGCGCTTGCAAGGGTCTTTTTTGGACTAATCTTCTTAGGTGTCGCGATTGGAATTTCTATAGCAAGAATTTTAGGGTTAAGTGCGCTGGTAGACATAGTCTTTATAGTGGTTTTATCCGCCTTTGGTCTGGGTTACATGGCATGGGCTTCCATGGCTTATAATAAGCGAAGGTAACTAGGATAATTCACAAGTGAATAGAACTTTCTAGAAATAATCTGTTTTTATGTGCCACTAGTTCTGGGGATTATAATAGTACGGTCAGTAAATAAATCAACGGTCCAATCGCGAATGCTACATTCAAAATAAACCATATTATCTGTACGCGTACCTTATACAAGATAAATGCCATGAGCGAGTAGATAGCGACCGCAATTGCGCCAAAACTAAAAGCAAAACTGTTAAGGAGTATGGCATTTCCGGTGTTGACTCCGTATCCTATCGCAAGGAGGACAAATCCGACGGTACCGATGACGCCGATCGGTTCTTTGTTGTAGTAATGTATCTTTAAAAGGTAGGCAACAAGAATAACTACGGAAATCGCAATTGCAGTGAGAGTAACATATTGGCTTACGGAGAATAGTGCCAGTACAATCCCGATAAACAATACGATTTCAATAGCCTCGAGGATCTTCTGCTTACTGGCTTCTGCAACTATCAGGAGTATAATAACTGCAACTAAAAACACCTCTCTTTGTAATAGGGATGCAAGAGGCAAAAAGGTAACACCAAATATGGCAGCTGCCATTCCTATAATTCCAAATACAAAGAATAAATTAGACTTTAATTTATTCGCCTTCCTTTTCATCATTTCTTATTATTGACGAATACACGCTTATATACATGCGCATTTTTATGGTTATATGGAGAAGTTGGAAAAATTTCTATTAAATTGGGGCGAGTTTGGCGAGCTATCCAAGGCATTTAGCAAGCAGCTGAAGGAACGCTATTCTGGAAAAATAGATGTGGTCATCGGGATAGCCAAAGGCGGTTTGCCATTATCACTTCAGATCGCCAATGAACTGGGTGCAACATGGGATTCTATGAGGGTGGCGTCCTACATAGCAGACTACACTCGGGGAAAAATGAACTTATTGCACGATATACATGTAGATATAAATAATAAAACTGTAATGATCGTGGATGATATTGCAGATGAGGGGAAAACAATGGAATTTGTTAAAAATCATCTGTATACAAATTACCAGCCGCATGAGATTATAACCACCGTGCTATTCCTAAAACCGACTAGCAAATTTAAGCCGGATAATTACCTTGAAAAGACAGAGAAATGGGTGATGTTCCCCTGGGAAGCCGAAACCGAAATATAAAAATACTAATCGATCAATCGTTTTAATTTTAGTGACTCTACTTTCTGTTCTTTTTCATAGAGTTTATGAGTCCAGCGCTAAAGGTAACTGCCGAAAATATCAGCAGGATAGTGAAACTGAATGAAACTCCGAATGTACTACCATTGACTACACCGAATCCAAATAAATATTGAAGCCCCTGCGTCCCGCCTATTGCCCCCGCGAATTGGCTGAATTGGAGATTTAAGGCTGCGTTCAAGAGCATCCCAAAAAGACCCATAAACCCGACCGCAGCTACAAAATAAAAGATTTCATGGTCATTGGACATCAGATAGGCTTCTAATACAATAATATTAAGAAGCGTCAGTAGCAGAAGTGCGAACCAGTGCAGCACTGCATACTGAAATAAGTTCCCATCAAAAAGGAGCAGATACATCGCCATGACTATTTCAATTCCGATGGAGACGGTTATTATCGTTGGTATGAGCTGCCTGTTTAATTTTATCAACTTGTTTTTACGATCGAGATACTTCACTATAACTAGACCTATCATTATCGAAATCGTTATTGAGAATAAAAACAGGTATAGATATGCGATTGAAACTGTCGATGACAGATCAAGCAGTGTCCCCATCTTACTTAACGCCCTTTATGACCTTTTGGCCCATTAGGTCGGAATAAGTAACTTGTACGCCATCTACTAACTTCTCCTTTAAATCTTCAGGCACAGTAGTTTCGAAAACATCATAAGTCTCCATATCCATTAGTTGCACCTTGTCACCGTTTACCGCTATAACCTGCGCCGTTCTTTTCTCTATTATTGGGATCTTTGCTCTGTCCTCTGCGGACATTATGAAGATTCTTTTCTTATCATCAAGCATTCCTACAGCTTCAACCCTCGCTTTTGCATGTCCATGTTTTCCAGGAGCACTTAGGCTTATATCCGTAATCTTGCATAAGAATTGCTCATCAACCAATATCGAGTCTCCCTTCCTAAGTTCATTTATGCCGACAAGTTTGTATTCCATCAAAAATCTGTGATAGTATTCTATTGATAGTTATGTTTAAATAACTTTTGCAGGTATTTAGAGGGCAGACTGCATTTAATAAATCGCCATCAAATCAGCGTTATCGAAGCTATCTGTATCTATAACCCACATCATCGTAGGATATCAGCTTTACATTTTGGCTGCTCCCCGAAACCCGGTTACCAACAACGTATTTTACTTCGCTCTGTTCGGCCGATTTTGCTATCTCTTCTGTTATAGCACCGTCCAGTACAAGCATAAACACATTTTCTATGTTTAGTATAGCCGCTTCTACCTCTTTATAAGGTATTTTGCCCATTATCTCGAATTTTTCATTAACAAGAAAAGCACCTCGGGTACCAATTATCTCATTTATCAAGCCCGGCACTTTTTCTTTTAGTTCAGTTGGAACTTCCACAGGTTGCCTTTGCACCGGCGCAGATTTTCGTTCAGCCGACTGGTCCTTTCCTCTGCCCCCGCCGACCTCATATTCATCAAATGCGACCTTTGCTCGAAGCGCCTGGTTTATCTCCTTTTTAGAAAGCTCCTCTACTTCAGTACCACTAGGGGCCTTTGCAACGAAATCAACATGCCCCATCTGTGAGAATGCGTTTATTATCATATCACCGCCACGGTCACCATCTACAAACAATGTTATAGTCTTTTTCCTGCTCAGGTCTATGACTGTTTTTGGTATATTAGTACCGTTCATACCTATCACGTTTGTAAAACCATGTTTAAGCATGTTCATTACATCCGCCCGACCTTCTACGACTATTACTTCCTCCGAATCGTTTATTTCAGGCCCTGCAGGAAGCTTTTCTGACCCATACTCGACGAATTCCTTTTGCCTGACGTCTTCGTACAGTTTTTGAAGCAGTTCGGTGGTATCCACCGAGGTTGCTTTTAGTGCATCATTCAAAAGCTGCTGTGCCTTCTTCATGATGTATTCACGCTTAGAAATTCTTACGTCTTCTATCTTATCGACCGTCACGGTCGCCTTCGATGGACCGATTCTATCAATAGTCTCTATAGCTGCACCTATCAGTGCAGTTTCTGCTATATCTAAAGATGTTGGTATGGTGATTTCGCCTGCAGTTTTTCCATTTGAGGCGGAACTTTCCACGTTTATCCTGCCTATCTTTCCATTTTTCTGGGCTTCCCGTAAATCGAGCTCTTCACCGAGAAGACCCTCCGTTTGACCGAAAACTGCCCCTATTACATCTGGTTTGTCAATTAAGCTGTCTGCCGTGAACTTCGCACGCAGTATATACTTAAATGAAGCCGGTCCTATTTTTGCCATATTCTAAAACCTCCAAATATCAAAAAGACCCTTAATGGGCCTCAGATGCTAATCGTGATATTTATTTTAATTATACTCAGGCAAGCTTATACGCTTCCCTAATACATACGATATATAAGTAATCCAATGGTTTATATAGTTTACGCTATCTTCCTGAACATCTCGGTCTAATTATCCTTTAGGACGCATGTCCCCGAGGCGAGAATTTTTAAGAGGTATCTCACAGAGGCAATAAGTATCGCCTGTTTTAAACCAATTTGGATAAGAGCCCATTACTTTAGCTCCAAATGCTACATGTAAAGCCAATGAGGCACCGATTCTGGCATGCGCAACCAAAACATCGTATCCTCTTTGCCTTCCTTCATTTAATAATGAATGTAGAAGCTTCCTTCCAATCCCTTTGTTTCGATATTCTGGAAGAACCGCGAGCGAAACATGGTAAAGCGCTTTCATATTTCTCTGTTCATAATAATAGATTAATTTTTGAGCATCCGGGTATTTTTTATACCTATTTAGAGGTAAAGCGTAAGACTCTCCAACTATCTTATTATCCCTTGCTAGGAAAACTATGGCATCTTCCAGTGTAAGCAATTTCTTTTTACAATGCGTAGTTTCTTGTATATTTGGATGAAAACAGGCAGTCTCTATTGCCATTAAATCTTTATCGAATCGGCTATATCTCTCCTTTTCGAATTTAAATAATTCTATTTCCATAGCTCGCGTTCAATTATGGTTAAACTTACACGGTGGGATAATCCCACGCAGGCTTTACTTTAAGCACCTCGTCACAATACTGTTTGAAGTTAGAGTCAGAGTCATATGCCGGCTTCAATGCAATGTTTAATGGCAGCTTTGGAGTTATATTAGATTTTGGTTTTGCAAGCCGGATCTTATTTGAGGGGTATATCTGTGCAGGAGATTTTATACCGCTGAACATCTCTTTTAATGTTGAACGATAGTGCACATTTCGGTTTATATCTACAACAACTACCTCTAAGTATGGATGAGCGAATTCGAGTAAACGCCCCCAACAGTCTAAAGGACATGCTGGAAATACCTCTATATCATCATGTCCCGCGTCCTGGTACACTACTATCATCCTTTTAAAGTCTGTCCCATGATACCCCTTGGACATCGCAATTATAAGACCGACTTCCTCTGCATGATTTCCCTTGTGACCGTAAGTTTCTATATTGAAACCGGGAATTATTGTTCCATCATACATCTCAAAGGCTATTCCGACCTTTGACCTAAACGTTTTTGATAGTTCCCTCGCCTCTAAAGCCGAGTCTATAAGTTTTCCAAGTCTTTCATTCTCGAGTGCTAAATCTACAATATTGTCGAGCCTCTCACCAAGTAGAGTTTCGAGCTTTTCATCCACCATATAAATTATAAGGTATCTAAGAATAATTCTATTATAAATACATTCATCTACACCATTAATGGTGTAAAATTATCGCATGAATATTTGGTTTATGCAGCTACATTGATTTCTTTTAATAATGTCACTTCTTAATCTCCAATTTAGAGTACCTTTCTTTGGTTTTAACACCGGTTACACTATCAAAATGTATATCGGTTATTCCCAGAGTATTTAAGAAACTTACGCAGCCTTCGCACGCCCAGTAATGTCCTACTAGGTAGAGGCTTGCTCCTTCGAGCACTTTTAATTCGTCATGGTTAAATGTAGATAGTATCTCTTCCTCAGAAATCGGTAGGTGGCTAGCGAATCTCAGTAGGTCTTCCGTCGTAGAATAATGCCTTATGTTAAGGCATGCCATTCTCTCCGCATGGATTGGTGCACACAGTTCATAATTTGACCCGGTCTTTACTTTGGCTCTTGGGCAAACAGAAATCTTTGAACTGTATGAAACTCTGTCCGGTGCACAGGAATTCGAACCGAATGAAAATACTCTATATTTACCAGACGACTGGTCATATCGCACAATCGCCGCTGCTGTTTGCGTTTTTACGCAATTCGAGTTTGAAAGTTCAAGTCGTATTCTTGTCCAGACTGCCTCCTCATCATTAAAAAGAAGATCTTGCAGACCAGGTTTATCTGTCATATCTCCTTATAAGACGAGTAATTACTTATAAGTCTTTTTGGTTCGTACTATTCGTTGTAAAAAATAATCCGTCACCGCGACCTGACCAAAAACGGCGATATACGCCAAAATAAAACTTAGCAGCACATTAACTGGTAAGATAAGTTGGGTTCCGATATAAGATAAGACATTATTCGTACTTGAAAAGATTGAACTAAATGCATATGCAGCAATGCTGATAAGGACTATTACCGCCAGTAGAGAGAACCGTGACCAAAACTTTCCTTTAGAGGACTTGTATGACGATTTAATGGATTCAATTGCGCCTTTTTCGTGAACCATAACTTCTTGCTGGGCAAACATGAATTTCACCCCTAAGAATGCACCGGGTAGTACAAATAAGGCGAAGCCGAGTATTATCGAAACCCCGGTAACCAGCACAACTATGAAAAGTGTAGGGAACCTTTTTATAACATAGGATAACCCGTCCCATATACGTTCATTTTTGTTCGCGTAAAAATCGATTATAAGCCCTCCAAAAAAGGTGCTTATGAGAGTTACTATTAAAAATCCTGCCGAAGCCAGAGCTAAATCGATTATTGCCGTCCCTAGAGATAAAGCGTACAAACCCGATATGGGAGGAATAAACGTTTTGGAAAGGAAGAGACCATATATCAAGTATATAGAAAAAAATCCTATAAAGGGAAGGAATAACTGCCGCTCCTTTAAGGCGAAGAATCCTCTCCATATCGAGAGAGGAACGCTTGCACCGTCCTTAGCAAGTTTGGACATAACAAGTATAATATGTAAGCTGCACAAATTTATACACGGATGTTGTCCTCCTACAGGTTTAAATGTTTAAATATGCTAAATCATCTTTAATAGGTTTATGCCAACTCACGAAACTCTTGGAACTAATATACTCCCCTCTCATTATAAGATAAGATTTGAACCAAACATGTCCACATTTAGGACGAGGGGGCTAGAAAGTGTTGATTTGCATGTTAAGAACCCAACTGATCAAATCGTAATGAATGCCTCGGAACTGGAAATACATGCGGCGTACTTAGAATATAATGGTCAAAAGTTAGATGCTGAAAACATAAAATTAAATGAAGAGGACGGAACAGTGCACTTTAGTTTTCCTAATAAATTCGAGGGCGACGTGCGTCTCAATATAGAATTTGTAGCTACGAATAATGATAAAATGCACGGTTTTTACAGAAGTTTGTATGATGAAAATGGCTCTAAAAAGCACATCTTAACCTCCCATTTTGAACCGATAGATGCGAGAACGGCTTTTCCTTGTTTTGATGAGCCTGAATTTAAAGCGACTTTAGACGTTATATTGCGCGTTGATGAGAACCTTAAGGCGATATCGAATATGCCCAAGAAACGTGAAAAGTACTTGGATGGTATCTTGGCGGGCAAGAAGGATGTCTTCTTCAGAAGGACGCCAAAAATGTCGACTTACTTGTTATATATGGGAGTCGGAGATTTTGAGCAGTCCCATGGAAAGGCAGGCAAGGTCATGATAAATATTACAACTGTGCCTGGTAAAAAGGACCAGACGAATCTGCCGAAACGCTATGCTAGGAGAGTGCTTGGATTTTATGAAGATTATTTTGGGGTGAAGTTTCCATTGCCGAAAATAGATCTGATTGCCGTCCCAGACTTTCCGATGGGTGCAATGGAAAATTGGGGAGCAATCACTTTTAGAGACAGGTTACTTCTTTGCAATAATAAGTCTGCAGAATACGAACGCCAGGGAGTTGCAATTGTAATCGCGCACGAGCTTGCGCACCAGTGGTTCGGTAATCTGGTAACCATGAAGTGGTGGGATGATCTTTGGCTAAATGAGAGCTTTGCGACTTTTATGGAGCAGAAATCCATTGGAAAATTGTTCCCTAATTGGAAGGTTGGCATTAGTGAGGTTCCCGCTATGCTAGAAAGTGCATTTTCTGCAGATAGTCTGCTTAGTACACATCCGGTAAGCGTTGAAGTAAAGAAGGCCTCCGAAGCGAATGAGTTATTTGATCGTATAAGCTATGAAAAGGGCGGTAGCGTACTCCGCATGCTTGAAGATTTTGTAGGCGAGGACAACTTTAGAAAGGGGCTGAAAAAGTATATCTCCGACCATAAATACTCGAACGCGACAAAATCCGATTTATGGGATGCCCTATCAAAAGCATCCGGTACCCGTGGGGAAGATATAAAGCGCGTCATCCAGACCTGGGTAGAGAAGCCTGGTCATCCAATAGTGTACGTGGATAAGCGAGAGGACGGCAGATTTGTACTTAGACAAAAGCGATTCTTAAAATCTGGCGATGTAGAGAGCAAGTGGCCGATACCACTGCACTACAAAACTGATAAAGGAGAAGGGTTCCTAATGTTGGAAGATGCCGAGCAGGTGCTTGATCTGGATGCCGATTGGATAAAGATAAACTACGGTCAGCACGGTTTTTATAGGTCAGCATACGATCAGGATCTACTGGGAAAGCTAAAAATTGCCATAGAACATAAACAGCTTTCAACAATGGATTCTTGGGGCATATTGGAAGACATGTTCACTTTGACGCGTTCTGGTAGGACACCAGTAAAGGCTTATCTGAGTTTTATAAGCGGTCTTGAAAAAACAATGGAGCATCCCGCCATTTCTTCTGTTATGAAAGGTTTAGGGTGGTTATTTAAGCAGCACAACATGGGGGGAAACGCAGCAGATATCAAAACATTGAGAAAGGATATTGCATCATCATTGCTCGAAAAACTAACTTGGTCAAAAAGAGATTGCGATACAGAGATAGAACTTGGGCTTAGAAGAAACGCGATATTCATACTGGGTGATGCAGGTGATGAACACGCACTGGCAAATATACGCAAGCTTTTCAATAGTTACATGGTAGACGAAGAGTTGGATCCAGATATGCGGGGTACCATATACGGTGCAATTGCAAGAAATGGTGACCGCAAAACTTATGAAGAATTTTTAAATCGTTACAGATCTACGCAAAATCAGACCGAAAAGCTTAGGTTTTTGGGCACATTGGGATTGTTTAGGGATCCTGAGATAATAAAGGACGCCCTCAACTTCGCACATTCGGAGGAAGTCAGGCCGCAAGATTCATTTAGGGTGGCCGATGCAGCTACAGCGTCTCAGCTGGGTACTGAAGTGTTTCTGTCATGGCTAAAATCAAATTGGAAAATGCTTAAAGACAGATATGGGTCCGGTTCAGGATTATTAAAAAGATACCTTGAAACTTTATCATCGGCATATACCCTAGAACAGAGAGAGGAAGTATCAACTTTTTTCTCTAATCCGGAGAATACCCGCGAAGATCTTACACGTCCATTAAGCAGTACTCTTGAAACCATCGATCTCAACATTGCGTATAGAAGGACAAATAGTTTGCCAGTATAATTCTTATATTTCTTTGGCTACTTCTTTGCCCATCTCAGAGCATTTTGCTGTACCACCCAAATCATAGGTAAGGACTTTTCCATCCGTCAACACTTTCTCTACGGCTCTCTGAACTGCGTTGCCAGCATCTTTATAGCCCATCCAGTCTAGCATCATCTTTATGGAAAGGATTGTAGCGATTGGATCTACTTTATCCATTCCGGTATATTTTGGCGCTGAACCGTGGATTGGCTCAAACATAGCGTAGTTTGTGCCTATATTAGCACCGGGGACAACTCCGATACCTCCGACTATCTGTGCAGCTTCGTCAGAGATTATATCTCCAAATAGGTTTTCCGTTACTAAAACATCGAAAGTTTCTGGTTTTGTTATTAACCATTGTGTGATTGCATCAACGTGTGCATCATCTGCTGTAATATCCGGATATTCCTTTGCAATATTATAGAATACTTCTTTGAATAACCCATCGGTTAGTTTAAGAATATTTGCCTTGTGTACTAAAGTTACATGTTTTTTCCTAGTCTTGGCTAGCTCAAACGCAAATCTACAGACCCTATCGCAGCCTTCTCTAGTTATTAGCCTAATAGCTACCGCAGCATTTTTATCTAAGGAGTATTCCAATCCAGAATACAATCCCTCAGTATTCTCTCTGACAACAATAAAATCAAGATTCGGCTTTAGGCTTTTTACGTTTGGCAGGGATTTGCAAGGTCTAACATTAGAAAAAAGTGTAAACATCTCGCGTATTTGCACCGCAAGACTCTTAATAGAGCCAGTCCCTTCCGGGGTCGTAGCCGGTCCCTTAATCACACAATCGCTTCGTTTAAGTAATTCTAGCGTGGCATTTGGTAGATTCGTGCCATATTTCTCTACGCAGTGAAATCCTGCTTCACCAAATTCATAAATAATATTTAATCCAAATTTTTGTTTCACCGCATCTAAAACGAATAACGCTGCATGCGTCACATCCGGTCCAATTCCATCTCCTTCGAGGACCGCAACCTTCCAGTTCTTATTATCCATAAAATTTAGATGCCGTGCTTAAATAAAAGTTTCTATTTGAGGAGTTTTCTTAAAACGTAATTGAGTATACCTCCGGTTTTGTAATATTCTAGTTCTATATTGGTGTCTATACGGCTAATTAACTCAGCATGTGCTAACTCGCCGTTGTCAACTCTATCGAATTCCATAATTATTGTTGCACGTGGAGACATTTCTTGGTTTAGTTTAATGTTGATGGGTTTACTAAAGTCTATCTTCAATGAGCTTACATCTTCATTAGATTTGAACTGCAAGGGCAATACTCCCATCCCTATTAGATTTGAGCGATGTATCCGCTCGAAACTTTTAGCGATTATTGCTTTTACTCCCAATAAAGCTGGTCCTTTACTACTCCAATCTCTACTGGATCCACTGCCCCATTCCTTACCGCCAAAAACAACCAAGGGAACTTTCTCTTCTTTGTATTTCATCGCGGCTTCAAATATGGTCATTTGTTTTCCGTCTGGATAGTGAATAGTAAATCCGCCTTCTATCCCGGGAACTAAAAGGTTTTTAATAAGTTTATTTGCGAATGTACCGCGCATCATTACTTCATGGTTTCCTCTTCGAGAACCATAAGTGTTGAAATCCTCCGGCTTTACACCAAGAGATAAAAGGTACTGTCCGGCAGGAGTGTTTGGACTGAAATTACCAGCTGGAGAGATATGATCTGTTGATATGCCGTCACCAAAAACAGCCAATACTCTTGCACTTTTTATATCACTTATTTCCCTCCCGGCTTTCGGATCAAAGTCTTCGAAGAAAGGCGGCAAATGTATGTAAGTACTCTTTGCATCCCATTCATACATTGTACCTGCTGTAGTCGATAAATTATTCCAGTATGGATTTACTTTGAATAGACCTGGCCCATATTCTTCTTTGAACAGATTTTCACTCATTACCCTGCCGACTACATCATGTATTTCTTTATTTGACGGCCAAATGTCCTTAAGATAAACTTCCTCTCCCTTATCGTTCTTTGCCAGAGGTTCTTTTGTCAGGTCTTTCAGTACCGTACCTGCTAGTCCAAATGCGATTAAAAGTGGTGGTGACATTAAATAATTAGCTCTTATATCTTGGTGAATTCTTGCTTCATAATTTCTGTTTCCGGATAGTACCGATACTACTGCCAGATTATTGTCGTTTATTATTTTGCTTTGCGGCTCGATAAGGGGGCCAGCGTTGCCTATACAAGAGATACAACCAAAAGCATCCAATGAGTATCCTAGTTTTGCAAGCGGCTCCATTAACCCTGCCTTCTCAAGATATCTAGTTACTACCCTGGAACCAGGTCCTAGACTGGTTTTTACCTTTTGCGTGTCTATCTTAAGTCCCTTCTCAACAGCTTTCTTTGCCAAAAGCCCCGCAGCGACCATTACGGATGGATTACTAGTATTCGTGCAACTTGTTATTGAAGATACAACGACATCTCCATCTGATAGGGTGGTCTTATATCCATTAGGATAGGTTATCTCAACTTTCTTTAGTTCCCGATGAGTCGGGACGTTCTTTATCTTACCGTTTTCTGCCACTTGACTTTCTGAAGACAAGCGTATATAATCTGCTGAGTTTATTTTATGTTTCCCGTCTTCTATTTTGTTGACTAAAAAGGAATCCTTAAAATTGTTTTTTATCTCTTCTAAGACAACTTGCTGCTTTGGCTGGCTAGGACCAGATACGCTCGGTTGAATACTCGCAAGATCGACTTCTAGATCATCACTATACTTAACATTTTTATAGTCTATATCGAACATTTCTTGCGCAGAATAATATTTTTTGATTAATTCTAATTGCATGTCACTTCTACCTGTCATTTTAAGATACTGTAATGTCTCCTTGTCTGGGGGGAATATTGCCACCGTAGCTCCGTATTCGGGACACATATTAGAGAGTGTTGCCCTGTCCGGTAGTGACAGTTCTTTGAG
Source organism: Nanobdellota archaeon (assembly GCA_021852265.1). Taxonomy (GTDB): domain Archaea; phylum Nanobdellota; class Nanobdellia; order Parvarchaeales; family Parvarchaeaceae; genus Parvarchaeum. Next base: position 1,735 of record JAJZNV010000020.1, on the reverse strand, counting down.
CCCCTCACCATAAAATTCAACGAACATTCCGACAACGCCTTTTTCTCTCAATACTCTCGTAAGAGTCAGTGCAAAATCTGTGGCGGTAACGCCTTCGCGAAGTTTTCCTTTAAGATGGACGCCCAATACTTTTGGGGTAGCAAAAGATACTGGCAGATTTAGCAAAGCCGCTTCCGCTTCTATACCGCCTACACCAAAGCCCACTATACCTAATGCGTCTACCATAGTCGTGTGTGAGTCTGTGCCTACTAACGTATCGGGGAAAGCAATAATAACGCCATCTTGTTTTCTTGTAGTTACACAAGTAGCAAGATATTCTAGGTTTACCTGATGGCATATCCCTGCCGAAGGCGGAAAAACTCTAAAACCATTGAATGCTTTGTCAGCCCATTTCAAGAATTTATATCGTTCTTCGTTTCTTCTTATTTCCAGCTCTTGATTCTTTTCAAGTGCATCTGGACGGTTAAAAAAATCTACTTGGACTGAATGATCTATTATTAGGTCTGTGGGTATTATTGGCTGCACTAAATCAGGGGACTTTCCCATTTTGACCGCGAAATCGCGCATTGCAGCAAGATCCACTACCGCCGGAACCCCTGTGAAATCCTGCATCAATATTCTAGCTACTTTGAATGGAACATCCCTATCTTCTGGTTTATTCGGATCCCAATCAGCAAGTGCCTCAACATCGTCTTCCGCTATCTCTTTTCCATCTAGGTTTCTTAAAAGAGACTCTAGCACGACCCTAATAGAAAATGGCATCTTTGAAAGGTCAAGGCTTAAACGTTCTCCGAGTTTTGGGAGTGAATAATAGCTTATCTGTTCTCCATTAGATAGTTTAAAACTCGAAATACAATTTGCTAGACTATTATCCGCCGCATTCGGTCCCACTGCCCTATTTTCAGTGACCACTAAGTTAGTTGGTAATAAGAGTTTAAATAATTAGATGCCGAAACTAGAGAAAAATAACAGAAGGGGACTTATTGCAAACGCTAGATTCAATAACACCCAAACAAGTTGCAGCCTGACTTTATATAACCAGAATGCAGTGGCGGAATATACTGCTATCAAAACTGCGCCAAAACCGAGTGAAAACCAAGTCACGAGATTGTTTGAACCTGTATTAAATGCCAATCCTATCGCGAGTAACAAGAATCCTGCACTCCCCATTGCGCCAATCGGCTCCTTTTTATAGTGCTCTATCGAAATTAAATAGATAACCATTAAAATCGACACGAAAAGCATCAAAGACAATGAATATAGCATCGATAACTGGAGGAAGCCCAAAACAGCCCCAATTACGATTACTAGTTGCAATGCCTGTAATACCTTTTGTTTTCCCATCGAGGCAACAACGAATAATACAAACGCACCAAGAAGTATTAATGATTTTTGCAGAATAGAACCATAAGTTAAGAATGAGATAGCGAAAATGAGCACAGCCATTGCTAATATTGCACAATAAAGCAGCAGACTTTCATTTGCTGCAGATTTAGCCTTCATGCATATAAATGTATCTGAGTAATTAAAAGTCTTTTGATGCGCCCATCTCAGGATTTACACCCCGAATAAGCTTTAAGGTAAACTTGAATTAACACGCCCCCTTCCTCATAAACTAAAAATAAATCAGAGGAATAAATGGCATTTTGCACTTTTTTCAAGTTGTCATCATTAGAATATAATGTTATGAAGCTTTTTTCTACCTTCTTCGAAAGCTTATGCGCGTTTCTCCGTA
>JAJZNV010000021.1 GCA_021852265.1 Nanobdellota archaeon | reverse complement strand
GGATCTTCAATATCCGCATCAGGATTGTTTAGTTCGGGAGTATTCCCACTTGCAGAATTGGACAGCCAATTCGTTGGAAGCACTAACACAGTACCTGTTGTTGTAGTTGGTGGTCCTGCAGTAAACAGCTTGGCGAAAACCTTGCTTGGAATAACCACTTATACCGGCGGTGCGCAGTTTACCCAACTTACAAATGTAACATCTGGGGAAGCATTGGTAGAAATGTTTAGCAATGTTGCTGCACTTGGTAACCAAAACGCGGTTTTAATAGCAGGTTATAATGCTGGCGACACACTTAATGCTGCAGAAGCAGTAGCTGAATACCTTGTTGGAACTCCGGTAACAGGAGTAAACCTTAATGGTACGAAGATGATACTTAGTACATCTTCATCGAGCTACACTGGTGTATCAGTAGTTAGCCAGAGCTAAACCAAATAAATATTTAAACTTGGGAGCCTTAATTGGCTCCCAGTTGTTTTTATTTTTAATCTTATTTTTTTGTTTCTAAAGTTATTTAATCTAATACATGCTTTTATTTAATCTATGAAATTGTTGCTCAAAAAAGAGCGGATTCCGCGGGAAACTTTTAATATCTGGATTATAATCTCCGTTATAGTATTTGCATCAGTGATTTCACTATCCTATTTAGTGGCTTCGTCTGTTACGGCGGCGCAAAAAACGCAGCAAGTCGGCGTACTTAATCTGGAATGCGCGGCATATGCTCAACAGGTAAATCAAATTCTGCATTCTAATTCTACGGCATGTCAGTTTAATGCAAATATATCAGCACGGTTGAATATCACAAATCCATGCAGTCCTTCGTCTTATTATTATTGTTATTACCAGCAACAACTATCTGCGAATCAGATTGGCTGTTTGTGTAACGGCCTGACCCCGGATAAACTGTTCGTATCAGGACAACTGGCAGAGATTACTTTACCGAGTAGCTGATGTTCAATATGCCCTCCATCGAAAAGATAGGCATATCTGCTTTTAAGACGGGCGACCATCCCTTCAACGGCCAATTGTTTAGCGAAAAGGAAGACTTTGTTGTTCATGAAATAGAAGCCGATAAAACCGTATTAGATACAAAGGAGGGCACCATCGATTCAGATATAGGGGACAGAAAGGACTTTCTAGTCTGTACGCTTGTTAAGAAGGGAACGTCGACTCAGGAAGCATTGCGGATAATCTCAAAAGAAAACCATCTCAGCATAAAAAGGTTCGGATACTTCGGCAACAAGGATAAGAACGCAGTAACTGCACAGTCTATCAGCGTATTCAAAGGGGAGGTAAGTAAAATAAAATGGCAGTACAAAAACTTCTTTCTGAAGGATTTTAGGTATTCCGATGCCGGCTGTAAGATAGGCGCACTGTACGGCAATAGGTTTACGGTCCGTATAAGGAACTTCGCCGGTAAAGAAGAATTAGACAATTTTTTGGACGAAATACGTTCAGGTATACCGAATTTCTATGGGCCACAGCATTTTGGATCGTCTGCTTTAAACATAGATGTGTCAAAAAATATAATAAAACGGGACTTTAGAAATGCGCTGGTTGATTTTCTACTGAAGAAAAGAGATGAGAGTATATCAGCTAGTGATTCTAGGGAGCGGATGTCGGGATTCTTTTCACCCTATATTCTTGGCGAAGCGACGCTGGACCAAACGGCAGCGGATGCATTAATCAATTCCTTGCCAGGGTTTTTTTACCAAGAAAAAAACATATTAAGGCACTTGATGCTCAACAAAAATGATTTTATAGGTGCATTCCGGCTTGTCCCAAAATATTTTAGGCTGATGATACTTCAGTCGGTGCAGGCGTATGTCTTTAACCTCACGCTGAGCGAGTTTATCAAGAAAGGCGAACAACCTCCCACAACCATACCGACGATAGGCCATGATCTTATGATAGATGCACTTGAAAAGCCCGTCAGATCAGCAATCTCAGCAGCAATGGAAAAGGCGGGGATACCGGATGTGTCTACCCTAGAACTCAAAGAGATGCCAGAAGTAAGTCTTAGAACCTTCCAGCGCGAATCCCTGGTTTACCCGGAGGATATAAAATATGCTTTCGAGTCGAATGACCTTGCTCTCTCATTTACCTTAAAGAAAGGGGCTTACGCAACAGTATTGCTGCTAGAAATGTTTAAACGCCTCAATTAAGGTTTTTATACGAAAAATTACGTTATTACTCAGTATGGTGGATTTGTCGGCGATACCAGGTTATACTTTGATTTTTGCAATACTCGTGCTCTCATTTTTTTGGCTGTTTATATACAGGGATTCCGCAAAATCTAAGGAACAAAAACGAACATTGACTAAATATCCCTCGGTGGCAGTCATAATCCCGACTATACATGAGGGAAAGTTCCTTGGAAACTGTATACAGTCTGCACTTAACCTAAAATACCCTAAAACAAAGTACAAAATATACGTCGCACTGAACAGGTCATCAACAGAAGAAACTGTAAAGACGGCCGCCAAGTTTGCCAGAAAAGCGAAGATCATAAACTGCCCGATGAATGGCAAGGCGAAAGTTATGAATTACGTCCTTAATAATTTCGCAAAGGAGGACCTTTTTTTAGTTCTAGACGCAGACACATTGTTAGAATCGAAAATGGTTATGCGGTTGGTTCCGCTCTTTGAAAATAAGGAAGTAGGCGCAGCCGTCCCATCCGTACAGGTTTTAAATGCAAAAACAGTGGCGAGCAAACTGCAAAAATATGAGTATATCCTGTCCGTTATATCCAGGAAATCACTTAGTGATATGGTCGCACTTATGATAGCACACGGCGCAGGCACGATGTTTAGAACCGGCCTGGTAAAGAGGCTGGGGGGCTTTGATGAGAAGAACAATCCAACCGAAGATTTAGAGATGGGTCTTAGGATACTGACGAGCGGGTATAGAATAGAAACGGATCCAAAAGCCCTCTCCTATACTATGGTGCCGGAAACCTTCGGCAAGCTGTTTGAACAGAGGAAGAGATGGTCATCCGGGTTCTTCTTTAATATCATAAAGTACAGGAAGCGTATTTTCGAAAGGTCAAACTCCAGATTGGGTTTATTTGTAGTACCTCTGCTGCTCTTCTCAACGATGCTTGGGATAGTTTCCCTGATCCTTTTATTAAACGCAGTGCTAAATCCCGTAGGAAATTTCTTTTTACAGCAGTATCTATTGATAAAGAATACCAGCCTTGATTTTGCGTTCTCTTCGCTGTTTGCAGGGCTGGCTTACAGCATAAACGGTGGCACAATATTTACGAGCCTTACGACGGTGATAGCGGTCTTTACACTGTATTACGCGCTTAAATATTCCGAAATAAAGTTTGACAAGGTGAAAGACGCAATTGGCATAGTAGGCTATATATTCTTCTACATATTCTTCTTGTCATTCGTATGGCTCTACACGGCAATCGCATTTTTAGTATATAGGCAGGGATTCTCATGGAAAAGTACTATCTAAAGTTTGTTTTCGCGCTCATTGCGGCGGGAATAGTAGTATCTATATCAATTATACTCTCCCAGTACTTTAGCAATAGCCAATTCAATTCCGCAACTCAGAATCTGCAGCAGGTCCAGCAAAACCTTCAGAATCTAGGTATTCTATCGATAATAGGGAATTCAAATTCAACAGTATCCTGTGCACTGCTAAAATCCGGGCTCGCGACCTTATCGTCTGAGATGGCACAATTGGGTCAGCAAGCACAGTTAGCGGACTATGAGAACCAGAGCGGACCACAATATTCTCAGTTGGTCGATCAATTGAGTTATGCCCGTATAGAGTACTGGCTACTCGTGCAGCGCATAAACTCGCAATGCAATTATGGTCTCACTACTCTGCTCCTCCTCTACAAGCCACAAAACTGCCAGAATTGTGTCCTAGAAGGGCAGGAGCTTTCATATCTTCAGACAAAGGATTCAAATATAACGCCGGTCGCACTCGATGGCCAGTGGAATCTGCAGTTGATAGACTCCTTAAACAGGGCATATAACCTAACTCAAAACGATTACCCGGTCGTCATAATAAACTCAAAGTACATCGTGAAAGGGTACCTGACAACTCCGCAGATAATTAGTGATCTGTGCAAGTACACGAATAAAACGGAGTTTTGCAACAGTTCGATTTAAAGTGCTTCGATCTGTATCCTATGCTCTATCACTATAAGCTTTAGCCTTTTTACAATGCGTTCCGTCTCTTCGGTATTTAGGTTTTTACGGACGTCTCGTTCTGATTTGTTGAACTCCTCCAGCCATTCTTTTTTTGCCACTGCAATTCCATCATCAGTCTTTCTTGGAATTACATGGAAATGAGCATGGTCTAAACTTTGGCCTGCCGATACGCCTTCTTGGCATATCAGATCAAATTGATACGCATCGGCATATTTTAGTGCTATGAATATTACTCTATCTAAAAAAGAAAGCAGCCCTCTTTTCTCACTTTCATTTAATTCAAGCAAGCTTTTTACATGGCGTTTTGGCATAACAAGACAATGTCCTGAGACTAATGGCCTTAGATTATATACTGCTAAGAATAATTCATTCTCATAAAATTTTCTAAGATTTATATTAGCAACATTGCAAAACGGACACTCCATAGATTTCATTGGCATTCTTGGCTTAAATTTTTATTATTGTCGTATTAAAATAAGGCGCGCAAGTTTGAGATTTTAGCTGAATATGATCATATATATAGTAGGTAAAAGCTTTGTAAGCCGGCAATAAGTCAATAGCCTTGGCATAATCGGCATACATAATGCTCGGCTACCTTGTAGGCTCTCTAGTCATATCTCTCTTTATCTATCCTAAAAGAGAAGTGCGCAGCATTAGCCGATACGCCTTAATTCTTAAAATATATAAAAACATACGGTTGCAAAAAGATTATATGGAAAAGCTAATACTCGCATCCTCCTCAACAAGAAGGATAAACATAATGAAATGGCTTGGGCTTGATTTTGAAGCGATATCCAGTGATTTTGACGAGAGAAGCGTGCCATTGTGCGAACCCCGGGCGTATGTAAAGAAACTGGCTGAAAACAAAGCCATGAGCGTAGCCGGAAATTTTCCCGATAGAGCGGTAATATCTGCAGATACCGTTGTCGTATGCTCGAAAATGATACTAAACAAACCGCACGATGAGGATGAGGCCAGAGCTATGTTAAGATCCTTGAGTGGAAAGACCAATCAGGTAGTAACCGGGATATGCGTGTTTGACGGTAAAACCGAAAGAAAAATCGTAAAAAGTGTGGTAACCTCCGTTAAGTTCAGGGTCATGGTTGAGCAAGAGATAGAAACTTACCTGAAAAGCGGCGTATTGGACAAAGCTGGTGCATGGAATATCGGCGATGGCGGAAGTGTATTCATAAAGCGCATAACCGGTAGCTATACTAACATACTCGGGATTCCGGTGGAAGAGATGCTTGATATGTTTGATAGGCTAGGTATAAAATACGGATACGCAACATTTTAGGCGCGATTTAACTAATAGGAGTTCCTACGAAAAGTCCTGATTCTTCCGGAATTTGTTACTGAAAGGCCGTTGCATAATAGTCCTTATAATCGCAGTCATAGCCTTCTTCATAGAAATACAGCCGAATATTTTTGGTTTAGTTAAACAGGCTGGCGGTTGATTTTTATTTATAATTGCGGGAGCCCTTTTCTCTCTCTAATCTGTTTTAGAATCTGAGTATAAAGCTCCTTAGGGAGTTTCTTGAACGTCTGACCGGACAATGACCACGAACCCCTCCCTTCGGTTCCAGATCTTAGTTCATTGGTAAAATCAAATGACGATGAAACCGGCAGTTCGGCCATTACAGCAACCTTGTCCTGCTCCTCTTTTATGTCCTGTATTATACCACGCTTAGACTGAACCAGCGCACTGATGTTACTCAAGAACGCCATCGGCATGTCTATTCTTATCATTTGTATTGGTTCAAGTAGGATCGGACTCGCAGCCATAACCGCGTCCTTTATAGCATCCCTTACAGCAGGTATTACTTGTGCGGGCCCCCTGTGTATTGCGTCTTCATGCAATACTGTATCGGACAAAGTCACTTTCACGCCGCGGACCTCTTCCTTCGCCTGCGGACCAGTCTTCATGACATCGTTAAAAGCCTCTATACACATTTCTATTACTTCGCCTATGTGGATTACTCCTCGCGTCGCCTCAACGAACATATTGCCACCGTAGAACGCAGCGATTCTTTTTACTTCTTCACGTTGCATCCCAGCCTCTATAAATTTGTCTATCTGGTCCGGCGTTAGGCTCTTAACCTTACCATTCTGTATATCCCCATTCTCTATAACTGAAGAGATCTCCGGGGATAACGGTTCGACATATACATAGAATCGATTGTGTTTATTCGGGGACTTGCCCTCAACCATTGGGCTTTTTGCCGAAACGCTCTCCTTGTACACCACTATCGGTTGTGAGCTTACTATGTCTATTCCATATGTTCTTCTTAACTTGTCCTCAACAATCTCAAGGTGCAGATTTCCGAGACCTGCAATAAGATTTTCACCGGTGTCACGGTTTATTGAAACTTTTAATGTAATGTCATAGACTTCGAGTTCACGCAGCGCCTGTACCAGCTTCGGAAGGTCTTTCGGATTCTTAGGTTCTATCGCTTTTACCATAACCGGCTGCAGTATGTGTTTTACCGGTTCGAAGGGGGTAACGTCCTGAAGTGATGAAAGCGTTTCACCGGCTATTATATTCTTAAGGCCTGCCATTCCTATCTGGTTTCCGGCGTTAGCACCTTCTACCTGGAATTTTTGAGGGCCTTTCCAGATGTATATCTGCTGTATTTTGTTGATCTGCTTGTTATTGACCAGAAAAACATCCTGTCCCTTCGTAACTTTTCCGGAAAAAATCCTGCCCACTGCTATCTCTCCAGCCTGTGGATCTATCTCGATGTTCGTTACAGATATCATGAGTTCACCATTTACGTCACAATTCAACAGTGAGGTTCCAGTAGGGGTTTGTACGTCGCCATGCCAAATAACTGGAATCCTATACTTTTGCGCATCCAACGGACTTGGAAGGTGCTCTATAACCATCTCGAGCAATACTTTATAAACAGGAGTTTTCCTAGACAGCTCTTTTACCCTCTCTTTCATATCGCTGGAGGTGTAAGCATCATATATGTCCTTGAACGAAAGCCCCGTTTCTTTCATCCTCTTGAATGAAAGCGCCCAATTCTCACGCGATGCACCGAATGCAACGGTATTATTCTGCACACTGACCTGCCATTTCTCCCGCATCTCTGGCGGCGCCAGGTCCTTTATGAAATTATTTATCTGTATGATCAGCTTGATAAGGTGCTTTTGCATTTCTTCTGGAGAGAAGCGCAGCTCCGTTATTAACCGGTCTATCTTGTTTATATAGAGTATTGGTTTGACTTTGTCTTTTAAGGCTTGTTTTAAGACCATCTCCGTCTGTGGCATCACGCCCTCAACGGAATCCATTACGACAATCGCACCATCTATGGCACGCACTGCACGTGTAACATGTCCTCCAAAGTCAACGTGGCCAGGGGTGTCTATCAAATTTATTAAATATTCGTCTCCTTCCGCCCTCTCATAGACCATATTTACGTTTGAGGACTTTACAGTCATCTGTCTCTCTTGCTCAATCTTCTCCGAATCAAGATACAATTGTTTTCCAGCTTTCTCCTCGGAAAGCATTCCACAACCTGCAAGAAGGCTATCACAGGTAGTAGTTTTTCCATGATCTATGTGGGCTATTACACCCATATTTCTTATCCTGGCTTGCTGGCTCATTAATCTTACAACTTTCTCTGTAAGAGATTCCTTTTCTGGCATTTCTGTTTATTACAAACATTATTTATAAGTCTTTTCTATCATTAATCACGCCATGGCGTTAACAGCGGCCTTCTGCGACCGGCAGAAGCTTAGAGTGTTTTCGCAATTCATTTAGAAGCATATAAGATTTTTTGACGATCTCTTTTATTGCAGAGCTTTTCAGTGGGAAGCCGCCTTTTAGGCGGGCATTTGTCTCATAACAATTCAAGTATCCATTCATCTCTTTGTCAATCAGACAATTTTGGTCTTCTCCGAGGAGATATGAAACTATTGCATAATACGCTGCAAGTCCATTAATAGGATCGTCGAGTTTTGACAGTGCGTAAGTTGCCGCATACAGTTCTTTGCCTGCGGGATTTCGTAGGTGGCCAGTTTCATGCAGCAGAATATAGCGTACACCCTCACGCAAGCCGGTAAACTCTGGGTAATCATAAATTTTTAGCATCATTCGCGCAAGATGATCACTTTCCACCATCATCGATTTTATGCGCGTAAGGGCTTCGGCATTAACCTCATAACAGTCATCAAATGCGAAAACAAGGATATCCTCCGAATCCTTCACAGTTTTGTACAATAGCTCAGTCAAAGATTCCGATAGGACATAATCCGAACGCACGTTCACGGGCCAGTATCCGTCTTTCCTCTCATAGTACTCCTTATCAAAATCGATTACTTTCTCAAGAGTTTTCATGTTGAGTAATGATGGTAATTCCTATTTATACTTATTATTAGATACAATTATATGCCAATACGTGACCATGGCGCAAATAATCTTCGACATTCCCAATCTGCCCTTGAATACATGATGACGTATGGCTGGGCCATATTGATCATAGTCATAGTGGCAGCAGGATTATACTCTTTAGGAATTTTCTCTCCAACAAATTCAGCATCAACCTCAATAACTGGATTTAATGGCCTTGGGAGTGTGCAAGCAGCATGTTCACCAGGTGGACTAGAAATGCAATTAGGGAATAACGTAGGTTACTCTATAAACATCACTGGTATAAATGTCAGTCAGGGCAGTGTGCAGACGAGTTTAATGTTTCCGTCCTACAAATCAGATAAAAACAACTACATTATTTCTCCGAATGGACAGAAGGATTTCATATTACTTGGGGCATGTCCCAATTCGACGTCAAAGTTTTCAGTCTCAATATCTATTTCTTATACAGAGCCCGGTCGGACATTTTCAGGTCCATATCAGACAACGGGCACGGTTTACACTACCTCCGTTCCACAGTACAATCTCTATGGTCCCGATCTGATTGGTTACTGGCCCATGAATGAAGGTGCAGGAACTACAGTATTCGACCTTAGTGGGAATGGCAATGTCGGAACATCATATAATTCTCCCGCATGGACAAACGGTAAATTCGGGTATGCGGTTAATCTATCGGCAGGCTCAAAGCAGTACGTTTCCGTGCCATATAACAGCATTCTCCAACCAGTTCAAATAACTCTTTCTGCATGGGTGTATGAAACGAATGGCTCGAGCCAGGACATAGTCCATGACGGGCCGGCCGGTTATGGTGCGCTCGACTATGATATGGTGACGAACTATCTCGATTTCCATTTATCATCTGGTTACTACACTTTGGCCTTTACGAACATAAATTTAAATTCCTGGAATAATGTAGCATGCACGATTTCATATGTTGGTACATCCACTACGGCAACTTGTTATGTTAATGGCGTGCAGGTTGCCACAAATACTTTTTCCGGAAGCGGCATATATTACCAATATAGCAATAATATTGAGATGGGAAGAGGATACACCGGAGGCGCTCAATATCTTAATGGCAAAATCGAGGACGTCCGTATCTATAACACCTCCCTCTCAGCCCAGGCAATTTCCGCACTTTACCAGTCAAATATACTGAATTTTGAACATTAATCAAAATAATTGTTCGATAAGCTGCAAAATATGCAAAGCCCTCGGAACTTTGCATTGCATAGAGAAAATCCCCCACTCTAATGGGTATGAATTGCTCTAAACACATTACTATAGATGTCAATTCAAATAAATACTTAAATTTTCAACTGCGTCCACTTGCTTATAAATCATACGGGCAATTTAATAAGGTAGCGCATTAAGCGGAGATAGCGAAGCCCGGTCAAACGTGCTAGCTTCAGGGGCTAGTGGCTTAGGCCTTCGAGGGTTCAAATCCCTCTCTCCGCATCTTCAGTA
>JAJZNV010000012.1 GCA_021852265.1 Nanobdellota archaeon | reverse complement strand
TACAAGATAATGCGCATGCTCTAGTCGTTTCCCAAAATATCAAAACTGGTTTTTTATTAAATTCCATTCTTGCCAACACCATGTCTTATCTATTGATTCAACAAACTTTCATACGTTATTAAGACCACGACATATATTTATTCTGATATTATCAAATATAATTGACAGGCTAGCCGGGGAACCAGTCCCTCCCTACAACGCAAATGGACTTTAGGCGTGGCGAAAACGCGTCCGCGGGGCGGTAATTTCATATACGCTAGCAAAGCTATCTGAGAACCACAGCCCTGCAGGATGCTTTTGTTTGAAAACCCAGCCAGGCCCGGAAGGGAGCAACTGTAATTAAATGGGGGCGTGCTTGCAGGTAAACTGCGGGGAGAAAATGTTGCTATCCTCTGTATGGATAGCCGTTTCAAGGCCGTGGCCTGTCATTAGGAATGTCGGGGTGACCGAACGGTAAGGTGTACGCCTGCTAAGCGTATTGGCGAAAGCCTTAGTGAGTTCAACCCTCACCCCCGACGATTTTTTTAATAACTATTTATAATAGTTATTTGCATAAAAATGCCATGAAACCTGAACGACTAAGGGATTTGCACGCGCACATAACCGGTTCTATCGACGCTGATGCACTGTTCGAGTTAATATTCGACGAGAAGCTTTACCGTTCCGATAAAGATAAGATAGACACGATAACGAAACCATTTGGAATACGACTGGCCAGTGAAATCACTAGAAATGTCGAAACTGCTAGAATGCGATTTAACTCTTTATACCCTTGTCGCCCCAATGGAAAAACTGAATTTGACAGCATAATGAAACGATTCATTTTGACTTCCTATTTATTGGAGAAGGTGCCAGATTCTGAAGAAAAGATAGGTTACATCGTTGCAAGTCGCTTTAAACAGCAGAACGTAAATTACGTCGAATGGCGTATTAATCCGTTGTCGGCAACACTGCATCAAACTGCGGAAGAGGGGCTAGAAAAGTTATGCCATTTTTATGATGGGATGCGAAAAGTGGCAAATCTAGATTCAAAATTGGTTCTAAGTATCGCAAAAAATCAATATGGGAAAAACTGGCGCCCTCTGCCTGAAAAGATAAAATATCTGAAGTTAGAGTTAGAAAAGTTATTAAAGGCTGGGACCGGACTACCCATAGTCGGACTCGATGCAGTAAACAAAGATGAGATAACTATCGCTGACTTACAAGGTCCACTCAGTTTGGCAGAAAATTACGGGCTTGCATTAGTTCCTCACGTAGGCGAACTTTGCAGCAAAAATTTAGAAACGGATCTCGAAAATGTAGAAACGGCAGTGGGCTTCGGGGCTAAACGGCTTGGCCATGCAGTTTCTGCATATATTCCACTCAAAAGATTATTAGGGACTTATGATAATACTGGAAAAGAATATACTGCACAGAGAATTCAAAAGCTAAAACTTAAACAAGATACAATACTGAATCTGCTCAAGGAGAACGGAATCGCAATAGAGGTTTGCCCTACATCTAACATGGCAGCGCACCTCGGAGGTATCGATTATTCTTTGCACCCCGCGGATATCTTGCATAAGAGGGGCATCCCAATCGTAGCATGCACTGATGATTATGGAATATTCGGAAGTCCATTAAGTTCTGAGATAGATATTCTTACTAAATATAAACATCTCGATAGGGCAATGTTGATTAAAAACAGCAAGACCTACTCGATAAACCAATTCAAACGTTAATGCACCACGTAAATTTAGCTTGTAAGAGTTTTAAATATACTAATTCAAATGTCAAAGTTTAAAGTATATAAATACTTCTGACACTAATAATAGTTTATGACCGAAAATAACTGGGTTGAGAAGCTAGTAACCGCGATAGTGACAAATATGCTAGCGAATAAACAGCAGGATTTGACCTTTAATCTTGAGAAGGTTGAGCTAAAGACGCCGTTATTCGAAAAGCCGATAATGCTATCTGGTAAACTGACTGTAGAATTTTCAACCGGTAAGAAAAGTAAAAAATAAATTATGGGAAGCAAATTGCGACCTGGCAGGTCTTATCGAAATTGGGACATGCCATATACGCGTAAATCTAAATATAAATCAAAAAATTATGTAAAAATGGCGCAAACGCCTAAGATAACCCAGTATCATTCTGGTAATGTTTCCAAAGTATTTGAAAGAAAGATACTGGTAGTGTCACAAAATACACTTCAATTAAGAGACAATGCCCTTGAGGCAGCCAGGATAGTCGCAAATAAGCATTTGACTGATACAATAGGTGACCAGAATTTTCATCTTGTTGTAGTCGCGTATCCACACAATATACTTAAGGAGCACAAATTAGCGACGGGTGCAGGAGCCGACCGTTTTTCATCCGGTATGCAACAATCTTTTGGTAAACCGATAGGGTTGGCTGCAAGGATCCGGGCAGGCGACAGGATATTTGAAATACACATGCAAGATGAACATCTAGATCATGCAAAAATTGCTGCATCTAAGATTAGAAAGAAACTCGGAATAAAAACAAAATCAGTTATTGTATAGAACCCTGCTTTAGAATTATAGCCTAAGCTTAAAGTAATTCTTCAACGTACCCATCGGATTTATTTACAAATCTAAACATAACAAAAAAAAGTGAGGACATGCGATTCATATATTTCATGATTAACTTGTCAGATATACCTGCACCCAATAAGCTTCTTTCCGCACGTCGGGCTACTGTACGGCAGATATTCAAAGCGGTTCCAGCCGGCGAACCATCTGGATATACAAATTTAGAGAGGTATTTCAATTTTCTAGAGTATAATGCTATTGAACCCTCAAGATATGACATATCCGCATCTGTTATGGCAAGAGTTTTACTTTTCTTAACGACACCGGCATAGCCGGATACCTGTGCGCTTATTTTGTATATATTTTTTTCGATAGTCTTTAAAAGAGTTTTCACTGATTTTTGTTTTATTTTAGAGTTTGCATCGCCAATAAATGCTAATAACTCATCCAAGTCCCCTAGAGCTTTTATGGTTTTGTCCGTTTTTGATACTCTCCTGCCTGCAAGAGATGTTTTTCCATCATCTCCTGTACCAGTATAGTAGTTCATAGGCTTTCCTGTTCGTCTTTTTCTACCTCGGCATTTTTCAGGAGGTAATACTTCGCTTTCCTACGTATGCTATCCAGATATACTCTAAACATGTCATACGACAAGTGATAATACACTGCTTTTCCGCGGTGCTCCGAAACCAGTATTTTACTGAACATTGGTGACACTAAATTATAGAAATGCTTCTTCCCCTTCTGCGAGTTTAAATCAATATTTAGAAATGTGGATAGTTCTTCGCGACTTACTGCATTCTTCTCCCGAATATAATTTATTATCTTAGCCGCCTCATCGTGCAGCTTCTTGCTTTTCGGATGGTTCCCGTATATAAGGTATAATAACTCTTCCATATAATCAGTTGATTTCCAAATTTATTAACGTTTTACGCCTTCAGTAGTACTGCTTTATCAACAGTGACATTTATATACTGGTAGCTTTCTTTAATTTCTAATTTATGTCAAGATCTTTTCCGCTGTGCAGTACTGGTAGATTCCACGGTGAGACGAGCGAACGCCTGGATGAGATACTTGCTAAATTGCAGAAGAAAGACCCGCGTACAAAGGAAATGGTATCTAAAAAAATGGATGAGATTGTACAAAATCCAGAAAGATATGAACGCCTGACTAATTTCGAAGGGATACGCAGGGCTCATGTCGGGACAAATAATGTTCTTTTCTATAAAATAAATTATCCTAGTAATAGTGTTTTATTCACTGATTTTGGTGGATACGACCAGATGTATGACAGGTAACTCTATATGAGAGGTACCCCTGCAAAGATTAAAATTTTTGGTTACGATGCAAGTAGCCTGGACGAAATGTTATTGCAGCGAACAAAGCCTATAACTGGAACTAGTAGTATCCCGGGGAATGCATATGCAGTATCGAATGAAACTTTTGGCGACTCGGACTTAGCTGGTGTAAATTTTAGTGATTTGGAACATTATGCCGGCATTTGTGGGGGTGGCACTCAGAACATGTACCTTCTTGGTAAATTTACCGATGGATTAAAAAGTGTAACCCTAATTGATAAGAGTGCTTGGCAGCTAGAAAACTTCAGGAAACTTATAGGGATATACAATAAAAGCGGGACCCGAAAACAGTATGCAAATAGCATCCACAAACACCTAATTTCTGCAGGATTGTGTAAAGAAGACTGTGGTTACTCTCTAAAGGAAGGTGTTTTTTCCAAACCTCACTTGGTAGGCATTCCAAAGATAAAATTAAAAAAGGCTGATGTTGTTGATGCACTCACGGAAGTGACTACCCACGGAACTTATCTCATATATCTCTCAAATGTTCTAGAATACTTAAGCCCATCGAAAGGGGATAAACTGTTCCATGTAATTGCAAGGAATGATAACATATTTGATGGCTCTAAGATAGTGACGACTAGGCTTGTCTCGACATTCGTCTCCGGGCAGACAACAGAAATCTTTGAGAAAACGGGCGGGCGCCTTATCCGACAGCGCTACTTCTGAAAGTTAGTCGCTAGGCTAAAAAGTTTTAAGCCCTGCAATACATAAACTACTATATGAGCATAAATGCATTTTTAGTATTATTTATCTTCATAATAATAAGTGGTGGTGTACTTGTACTATTAGTCTATTTGGAGGATATAATAAGTCCAAAGGTTAAGTCCGTTGGAATGGCTAAGGCGCCGGTCGAATCAGCAGAAAAGCCACTGCCTGGCGCTAGATTAGTCGGTTTCCAGTATTACCTTTATGCAATCCTTTTCGTCATTATCGAGGCGTTGTTGGTATTCTTATTGTTATGGGCCCAGGATTCATCAAAAATAGGAATTTACGTTTTTACTGCAATCGGGGTAAGTTTATTATACATGCTTTTGCTTGTGAGATATTTCACAAACAATGCGCAGGACCTAATCCAATAATATGATAAACGAAGAGCCTAATGCCGATGAGTTCTCTTATCCCGGATTAGGCGAGGTAATGTTTATGAAGGCGGAGAATTTTATAAATTCCGTTTTGAGCTGGGGTCGCAGCCGTTCGCTATGGCCGCTCACTTTTGGTACAAAATGCTGCGCAATGGAGATGATTCCCTTCGGCGCCACAAAAGTGGATGCAGACAGGACAGGCACTCTATTCGTCGGAGATTCACCCAGGCAAGCGGATCTAATACTATGCAGTGGAACAATCTCAAAAAAGATGGTACGTAGACTCTTAAGCGCATATGAGCAGATGGCCTCTCCAAAATATGTGATTGCAGTCGGGGCTTGTAATATAAGCGGTGGACTATTCCATGACAGTTATAATTCGATAGAGGGAATCGACAGGATTATACCAGTAGATGTGTATATTCCAGGTTGCCCTCCAAGACCAGAGATGTTCATGGATGCCGTACTCGCGTTACAGAAACTTATAAGGGAGAATAAAGAGCAGGGACATTGATGGAAACAGTTGAAAGATTAAAGTCAGAATTCAGTAGCTCGCTTACAAGCCTGCCGAGTACAAATGCAAATGAAACGCTTCTTTTACTTTCTGAAAATGAAGCACTAAAAAAGCTCGTTAAGAGCATATCGACTGAGTTTGACATATTATTTACGCTGCTTGTCGTGGACAGGCCGCCGGAGGCGTTTGAATTAAATTATGTTTTTTCTCGCTATCGTGACAGTGCGCTCCTGACAATACGAGTGAACTTAAACCATGATAAACCGGTGATAGACTCTATCGCTAAGATTCTACCCTCGGCTGAATGGGAGGAACGCGAAGCTTACGATCTTTTTGGAATAAAATTCAGAGGCCATCCTGATTTGAGAAGGATACTGCTTCAGGATGATTGGCCGGGTAGACCACTACGAAAGGACTTTGTGGTGACAGATGAGATAAGGAACTGGACTGGACTTGATTTGAAATTTTAATATGAAAGACTCAACGCAGAACAAAATAACAATTAACATAGGGCCTGTACACCCCTCTACACACGGCGTACTTCGATTTATTGTTGACATCAGTGAAGATACGATTGTTAAAGTAGACCCAGAGATCGGATATGTGCACAGAGGTGTAGAAAAGATGGCTGAGATGAAGAATTACAACAGTTTTATGCCGGTCGCAGACAAACTAGATTATATAGCTGCACTTAATTGGGAAGTTCTATATGCAGATGTTATCGAAAAGGCCCTGAATGTAAGTATAACGCCACGGACTGTTTACATAAGAACTATAATGTGCGAGATACAAAGAATAATGAGCCACTTGCTCTTCCTGGCACATGTGGGTGAAGATCTTGGAAATACTACTCTGTTTATGTGGGGATTTAGAGAAAGGGAGCTACTGATGGATGTTGTCGAGGAAGTCAGTGGAGGGCGTCTTGCACCGATGTATATGTCCATCGGCGGTGTTTATTATGACCTGACACTTTCATTTGGGAGGCGACTTCTTGAGGTACTTGATACAATTGAGCACAAGGTTAAAAATGAGTACAAAGCAATTTCTTACCAAAACGATGCGTTTAGGCTTAGAACGGTAGGTGTAGGAGTTATGAGCAAAGAATTTGGAATAAGCCACGGATTGACCGGGCCGAATATAAGGGCGTCTGGCGTAAAGAGAGATTTGCGAAAAGATTCTCCTTATTTAGCTTATGATAAAGTGGATTTCGAAGTCATCACTGAAAATGATGGCGATGCATATGCCCGGTTTATGGTGAGGATAAATGAGATACTTGAATCAATAAAGATACTAAGACAGGCCATAAAAGAGATTCCCAGTGGCGAAACGAAAGTAAAGGTACCGTGGTTCTTTAAAATACCTCCGAAGTATACATTTGTAAGGCATGAGACGCCTAGGGGAGAGGCCGCGATGTATCTAGTCACAAATGGCGATCTTAAACCGTATCGCCTAAAAATACGCGCCCCGTCATTCTATGCAATACAGGCAATAAAAGACTTATTAGTTGGTAATAAGGTAGCTGACCTAGTAACTATACTCGGGAGTCTAGACCCGGTGCCGGGTGAGATAGACAGATGATATACGATTTTTTTTATAACTGGTTTAACGGATTTTTGTCCCCCCTATTGTCATTTATCCTAGGATGGGTGGCTGTGTTTATAATCGGTGTTTTAATCACGTTAAATATCCCCATAATACTCGGGTGGGTAGACAGGAAACTCTCTGCGAGGATACAATCGCGGTATGGTCCGACTTACAACGGGCCATTTGGACTTCTACAAAACATAGCCGACGTGATAAAACTAATGGGAAAACGGTTTATTACAAACAGGAATGTCGACACCTTGGTCTTGAATATCGTACCTGTCGCATTATCACTTCTTGCATTCATAATGGTTTTTATAATTCCCTGGGGCAATCCAAATCTCATACTTGTGAGTGTGCCGTTCAACCTCTTGTTTATCTACATTGCTATGGCATTATCTCCATTGTTCGTGCTACTGGCAGGGTGGAGTCAAAACAATAAATATGCCATGCTCGGGGGGTTTCGAGGCGCGGCCCAGATAACTACTTATGAACTTTCTCTCTTACTGATCTTTGTTGGAGTAGGCATGCTTTCGGGTAGCTATAATATAACCACTATAGTAAACGCGCAAAGTCATATTTGGTATATTATGTACCTGCCAATAATGTTTATCGTTTTCCTGCTTTCCTCCCTCGCTATAACCGAGAGGGCACCATTTGATCTACCGGAAGCCACACAGGAACTGCAGGCGGGGTGGAAAATTGAATATCCGGGGATACGCTACGGGTTATTTTTTATAGCTGAGTATGTTAGACTGGCAATTGCAGCCATGCTCTTGGTTTATCTTTTCTTTGGAGGATGGAATGGACCTGTTCTCCCGGATTACATCTGGTTCTGGGCAAAGACTGCCGTTGTCACGTTCGTGCTTATGTCATTGAGGTGGGTGTTCAATAGGCCACGCATGGATCAACTGATAAAAATAGGGTTTAATTGGCTCCTCCCTTTGTCTGTTATCAACCTATTAATCGTTGGGGCAGTGTTATTCTATTAATATGAGCGTAAAAGAAACCTTAAAAGCAGTTTATTATTCTTTGGCAAATGTATCCAAAAAGCCGGTAACACGGCGGTATCCCGAAGAGCCGCTTCCGGTTACAAAGAGAAGCCGCGGCATGTTAAGCCTGGATATGGATAATTGCATAGGCTGTGAGTTGTGTTTTAGGATCTGCCCTGCGGACGCCATACGGATGCAGAAGATAAATATGCAGTTTCCCCGCAATGCGAGGGATGAGGCACCGGCTATAGACTTCAACAAGTGCATATTCTGCGGCTTATGCAGCGAGATATGCCCACCACAGGTCCTGCACCATACTCACAAATTCGATATTTCGACTCCTGACCGCCGTGAGTTGGTATATACGCCATTTAAGCTAAAAGCCGTCTTTTCGGAGATTGTAGCAAAACACCCTGAAGAATATGAGTCGCATATCATGGCAGAAATTCCGGATCAAAAACCAGGGGTAGAATCACAGTCGACGCAGAAAACTCCGCAGCAGAATGAACCCCCAATACCAAAAAATCCGGGTACGGCGTGAATTTTGGTTTATATTAAACAAATTTGGCAACGACTATGGAAAAAGCAACTCACAAGAACCGCGAAATTCTCTTTTATGGTAGGCGTAGGAAATACGGGTTCCTATCAAACATGTATCTTTGTCCTATAAAAATAGATGGGGTGACTTACAAAAGCGTTGAGCACTATTACCAAAGCCGAAAAGCCAAAAAAAGTGAGATACGAGTCTGGATAGCGAGCGCCCCGCTAGCATTCTTTGCCTTTAGCAGCGGACGCAGTTTAAGGGAGAAAGACATGGTAAAGAACTGGGAGGGGAGAAAGTTGAAGGTGATGAGAAAGGCACTTTACGCAAAATTCACGCAAAACAAAGAATTAAGAAAGAAACTCATAAAAACTGCAGATGCAGTGCTACATGAAAACAGTCCAACAGATTTGTTCTGGGGAATGCGCGGGAAAGACTATCTTGGCAAGGAATTGATGTGCTTGAGAGAACGCTTAATGCGAGAAGGGTTTTAAGATTAAATATCGGGTCTATAAAGCCCGGGGGAGATTTTTAATTGCGTTCTCAAAACTTAAAAGGGATATACATATACCAAAAAGCTTTAATTTTTTCTGCGTATTGAAGCGGGCAAGGACGGTTTTCTTAAGCCCTGTTTATCGGTTTTAATACACGTAAATCTAGATCAGGAACACTAGGACACAGTTCTACGTATTTCGCGGGGTTATCCATCCGTTTATCGTCATACACAAATACCTCAGAGGAGGTCGGATCCAAAATGTATTCGGATGCGTCAAAGCCGTGCAACGCTGCCTCGCGGGGAATGGTAAGCCTAACCCACATGTGAAATCCGCCGCCCCTTAAATTGCCTTGTTGCCTGCCAGAATTAGACAACTCATACCCTCCATTGACCCACCTTAAGCCATATACAACATAAGCTCTTATCCCAAGCCGCATAAAATATTCATCGCCATTTAGCAGTGCCGCCAGAACAAGTGCCTTTTCTGAACATACTGCAGGGAATTCTCCACGCGCTATCGTTTCCAACCCTATAACAGGATAGCAACTGTGCATTTCGGTTTCATTAGCGAGTGCCTTCGCGATCGCCAATTTTGATATTAGTGTGGAGTTATGGTCAAATGCATGTTTTATTTTGCTATGAACAATATCAACGTAATGTGTTACTCTTTGCATACCGTATTCCTCATCTACTGGCAAGGTCATGCTAAGTGCGGTTCTTAATGTTTCTGCAGGAGGTATGCTTACCGCGTAATTTAATATAAAGCAGACATCCCCTGCCTCAATAGGCGCATAATGAAATGCAACTTGTCTATACTCTTTCAACCTGGAGTAATCAAATTCTGTATAAATGCCTTTGTCGAAATTCCTATATAAAGACTTTAATTTCCTACGCGCCAAGTCAGTGGCTATCATCGCAAGCAAACCGCGCATCTTCTGGTCTTTATTTTTTTCGTTACTGTAGAATTCATCAGACTCCTGAGTTGTAAGCGTGCTGCCAGCACTCTTTAAGATGACAGCCAGCTTAGTCGGATGACCCATCATAATATAATTATCACATTAGTTTTACTTAAACGTTGCATATCTGCGGCACGTATTCAAATACGTGATCAAAAGGCGCTAAAAAGCACGAACGAATCAACTAAATATGATTTATCGATTCATCTTTAGTTTATGATAGAACCTACAGTACAGTTTACAGAAAATGGACGTATCTGTCTTAAGATATGCGGACAAATTCAGTATCACCGTTCTATCCTGGTTATTATCGATACTTATTTGCATAGAGTATGTGCTTATACAAGAAAACAAATG
>JAJZNV010000002.1 GCA_021852265.1 Nanobdellota archaeon | reverse complement strand
TAGAGGCTCCGCAAAATTTGGAATCGCTTACAATCGGGCAGTTGCGGGCAAAAATAAGAAAACAATAAACTCAATCAATAGATTGAACACCTTTTTGAGTTGGTATTGAATTGATTATGTTTAGGTCGCTAACATTTGCAAATCAAGAAAAGCCATTTTTGGGAGTTATGGTATAAGATAATTTTATCTCGAGATGGCAATCTCACAGCAGGTTCTAAATCAAGGCATTTCATTTATGATAAAAGTCACTACCTCGAGATGATATAAAGCTTATATATTAGTACTTTTCTATGTTGTAAAATAAATGGGAAGAAAAAATTCGAATCGATTAATACGGGATTACGGCACCTACATCGGCATGAAATTTAAGCGACGCACGCGCCGCAAAAATGATAGGTATGGCACCACTGCAGATAGTAATTTTAAGTATGTGGCACCGAATAAAACTGCCGCATTGGCAAAGGAAACCGTATTTGAGATGCTCGATGTGATGGATTATAATGAAAATAGGATTTGTGATAAAGAAATCGATGAATTCAGTCTTGACGAATACTTATCAGGCTTATACCGCCATAAACAAAACTTAGATGAGATTATATGTAAAAGGGCTTGGCCATGGTACATCAATGGCGCAGATACCACCACGGACAACAAGGGATTATTTTTGAGTATAACCGATTTATCAGACATACTAACTCGCAGGGGATTGGATACTGCCGAGAGACTGGTTTCGAATACCGAAATATTCGGCATCATAAAATCGGAAGCTCTTAAAAGTGGAATCGTGTACCGTGGCTTAAGTTTTTCTTCTGTTGGCGAGCTTAACGACTTTCTCGACGGCCTAAAAAATGGTAAAAAAACGAATTACAATCGCGATTTTCAATCATTGACTATTTTTTATGGTGTTGCCAAAGCATTCGCATCTACAAATCAAAGTACATTGAAGGTAATACTGGCTCTAGATCCAACTAAACTTAAACTTAGAGGGGTAAACTATTCTGATCCCGGACAGAAAGACTACGAGCCACCAAGGCATATGCCCGCAGGCGAATTGAGAACTAATTACATACCTGCATATGCAATAAAAGGAATAACCTTGTACGGAGTTTGCAATCCCGAGTCATACATAGGCATACCCAAGGGTGAGATGGTGTTAAGTGGCGTAATTGACAAGTTAATAGGAAAATAAATTAAAATTTCCCTGCGGGTGGAGTTGAACCGCCAACCTCCCCGTTTCTTGCTGTGTTACCTTCATCGCACTATAAATAGCACTTTGTTACATCTACAGCGGGACGCTCTGCCATTGAGCCACGCAGGGATCTTAATACCAGATATACATCCGAGAGCTTTAAATATTTGTCAGCGGCAAAGATGTGTCAGACAAGTGCCCGGTATGCTCTAAGCTACGCTATCTTTTACAACGCCGTCAATTTCAGACTTTATTCTTTCGCCGACCTTTGAAAGTGTCTTACCAAGATTTCCTTCGAGTCTTTTGTAATCATCATCACACATATAACCATGATATATCTCTAGTCTTGGACCAAATCTCAACCCCACATCTACTGAGAATGACTTTGTATCCGCCTCGCACAAGTCTTTGCTGCAGACTGGACATGTTTTGGTAGCTATCCTCTGCTTACACATGTCACATATCGTTACTGTAACCTTTGCCATAAACACCAGCGGCATAATTGGCCATCAGCCACACGCTATGCCAACGTTTCTTATTATAATAATAGGTGTTATTTTCACTATTTAATGCTATATGTATACCAATTAACCATGTATAATCGGTATGGGGCTGAGCAATGCACTATTTGGATTTATTATCTGCAAAAAGGAAGATGCTGCTTGCACACCTAAGAAAGGGTACGTTTCTGAGAATAGCGCCAAGAAAGGCCTGTCCTGCGTGTCTGACAATATGAAAGACGTACTGCCACACTTTATTGGGCTGCATACAACGGTACCTATCTCTATTCCACTACCGACAGCGCCAGCTGCAAGACCCATGCACTGCTGGAAGAGTACATTGTTTATTGCCGCAACTTGGCTTGCCATACTAGATGCGGTCAGATTGAGCTGATAATTTATTGCAGGCTGTTGGCCCGGTTTATCTGAATTCGGTTGTATTTGTATCTCAACAGATTTGAAGCTACTGTCACAGTTGCCTGTAGAAATCTGTAATGGTGAATTTCCAGCGACGAACGAATACGGACCGAACTGGCAGTTCTGACCGAAAAATAAAGTTACGGACGAAGAGATGTTTGCATAGTACGTAAATGCGAATGAAAATCTATTAATCGGCGTGAACTGGAAGTTATCAGAAGTCGAATAGTTCAAGTATGTGTCCTCCTGGTCATTTGCGGAGGCAGTTACTGATATTGCCGGCATCCCTAATCTGTTTGCAGGATTAAACTGTGTTAGATAGTTTACTGCTCCGGAAGAGTATGGTGGCTCGGCGTCGAAAGTATATGTTATTGGTTTTATTCCCGATGAATAGAAGTACTGCTCTGCGTTAGGCGATAAGCTTTGCTGCCCATAGCACAAATCATAATTGTTCTCCAATGAGCTACTATCATACGGACTCGATGGCGAAAACATGTTTATGCTAGTTGTCTTTAGCGCATTGTCGCATGTTGCATTATCGTATATCTGGAACACTGCAGAATTCGGATTACTATTGAATTGCATATTCGATGCCGATTGAGTAGAATAACATGCGCCCTGTGCCATCGATAGGAAGTTGTCGTAGTAATACAAAGAGCCCTTCGGCTGGAAGAAATTTAGAAGACTTAATACTATGAAAATTAGCACTATAGCTATCAGTAAAATCATTAGTATGCCCTCCCAAACGATATCCATATTAATTTATATTAAACCGGCAGACTAGGTCTGATGAACCCGAGACATAGCTGCATGTTTGTAATGCGATACTTCCGGGGGAACCATGTAAAAATAACCAAGGGTTATAGTCGCAACCCTGTGAGGTACTCGCGCATGTCTGGTCATTAACGCTCATGTATATCAGCTGACCATTATTCTCATTAAGCGGTGCACAGTTAAGGCTGTTTACATAAGCAGAAGGGGAGCCCCATCCCTCTGAAGAAGTAGCATTGAAAAATGCAACGCATGCACTTGCCAATAGTGCGCTGACATTATTTGCATCGACGGCATAGGACAATGTGCCTTGAGAGCCATTTATGCCTGCTAATCCACTCCAGCCGCCGGAAAGTGAGCTTCCGGATATCCAATCGGGTAATGCTGGTTGCCCCGGAGATTGTGGAAGGTAATTTCCCCAAACTGCAGGAGGATTTGGATTGTTAGATGCGCTAAAGTCTTTATAGTCTCCAACGCAAACAAAATATCGGTCATTTAGTGAACTAGGGTCGTTTGGGGAGCTTAGGATACTAGTTCTGGATAATTCATTTAATAATCCAATGCATGCTGGACTGCCATAAAATTGTGCAAGAAATTCGTGATCTGTAAGTGATGGGGATAATGTACCCGTAATAACCGATTCACCGGTACTTAGTGCAACCATCGTTTCGGATACGTATGACTGTACATTTATTATATTCGAGCGTATTGCAGGTATTGCAAATACAAAAATAACCAATACTACAAATAACACCGGTATTATAATTACTATTGCAACTATAAACGAAGTGAAAGAGGTGATACCCTTGCGGTTGCCCATTCAATTACTGGGTTTTTGCATTATTTATTGGTTTTGAGGCCCATTTGAATTTTCTAGGGTCCTTTTTCATTACTGAGTATGTCATGCATCTTCTTGAGCAGAAATAAAGCACGGTTCCATCAACCTTTGCATATGTTAAGCCCGTTCCCCTTCTAATTTCACTTCCACAAAAGCTGCATTTCATATCTTACCTTATCGGAAGAGCTTCCATCTCGGTTTCTTTTAGCATGAGGACATCACCAAGTATTACCGGCCCCCTTACATTTCGCCTGATTATTTTATCCTTATCCTGACCCGCGAGTACCTTGCATTTTACCTGTGTGACTTCTCCAGCTACACCATGTCTTCCTACAATTTCAACGACCTCAGACGGATACCCCTCAAAATTCTCTTGTTGTACTGCACCTTTAGTAGACTTGTTTGGATTGTCCGCCCGTTTTACAGGTTTATTCATAATGTCTTAAGTTTTCCCAATAATTCTTCAAGTGCATGTGCTTCCTCGCCTGCACTTACAACTACGATAGCCGAAGTTGGAACACTTATCCCAACCGCTTTTCCTAGCTCTGAGCGACTCTTTACAGCGACGCAGGCAACACCTTTATCCTTAGAAAGCAACGGAAGATGCATCACTATCTCTTTTGGAGATACGTCTGAAGCGTACACTACCAACTTAGCCTGTGATCTTTCAAGCGCTTTTGTTACTTCGTTTACACCCTTCTTTATAGAGCCAGACTTTGTCCTTATCTTTTCTAAAACAGAATAGACATGGCTATCCAAATCTTTCTTTCCAGCTTCATCTGCCATAATATCCGCTAACCTCCAAATTTTCTTAATTTACTAATATACCTCTTACTATTTATAAAGCTTTTACACAACCACAAATTCATTGTATTATATAAAATGTTATAAGCTCTTGAAATAGCCCTGTTTTATTAACGCCCTCAAAGCAGAAATCGTTATCTCTATTGAGTCTTCCACGCCTGCAGTGGGATTAAACTCCTCAGTCTCTCTGTGTGCTATCGCCGCTAATATCGCGCCGGTGCTTAACGCATAAACTCTTCCAAGTGTGAATAGCGTGGAGGTTTCCATCTCGAATCCAAGAACGTGAGCTTTTTGTAAATCTTCAATAAGGTGCGTTTGATGGCTAGGGAAATAACCGTTAAGCCCAGGTCTGCCCTGCCCCACATAAAAAGAGTCTGTCGAAGCCATTATCCCGCTACGGTATCGTTTACCTTTTTTATCTGCAGCGGTTTTTAATGCCATCGTCATCTCTGGAGTTGCTGCTGCAGGGTATCCTTTCATAACGAACGCATCGGTAACACCATCAAGTCTTACCGATGCTTCAGCAATTATAGAATCGCCTAAGTGGACGGACTTGTCTATTGTCCCGCAAGTTCCGATTCGGATCATCGCTTTCACGCCCAGCCTCGCAAGTTCTTCTATTGCTATTGCTGCAGCCGGGCCGCCTATCCCATGCGAAACTACATTAACTCGTTCCCCTTCCAAGTATCCGATATGTGTCGTGTACTCACGGTGTTGGGAAATGACTTTTGTATTGTCAAGGTGCTGTGAAATTGCTGCAACTCTTTCTGGATCCCCGCATATTATAGCAACTTTACCAAGTTCTTCCGCTTTTAGTGCTAGATGGTAAACACGCCCTTTAGAATCCTTTGGATCTGACGCATTGTTTTTCATGGATACCATTGAAGTGCGGTTAGAAAATATAAAGCTATCAGCTATTTATTAAAGTAGTCTTTTCACCAATCATATCTAGTGAAAAAGCCGAGCCTTTTTGTATAAAAAAGATTTAAATACTTGTAGTCTACCTTATTAAAAATACATATGCAGAAGGCTAGAATAAAACTAACATCGACAGATGCACTGAAGTTGAAGAAAGTATGCGATGACATACTCGATATCTCGAAAAAATTAGGCACTACAGTTTCGGGTCCAATACCGGTTCCTACTAAAAAGCTTAAAGTAACTACCAGGAGAGCACCTGCCGGTGCAGGTAGAGAGACATACGAAACATGGGAGATGCGATTGCACAAACGGATAATTGATATGCAGGCGGACCCAAAAGCTCTGCACCTTATAATGAAAACTGCAGTGCCTAAGGAAGTAAATATCGAAATGGAGTTAATAGGCTATTAATCTTAGATTCTGCGTTAAACTAAACCAAAGCTTATTAAATCGAAAAACGTAGTATTCCTTGATGGATACTATAAGAGAAAATGCACAGAAAGTCCTTATCTCAGTCATAATACTGTCCTTTATAGCGGCTGTACTAGTAGTTATAATAATAGATGAACAGGGGGTAAGCGCGACAGATGCAGTGGCTTCGATAGTGCTGGCGCTGGAAACCTTTAATTTTAAGTCTAATTTCGGGATAATACTGTTATTTTTTTCCCTTTTCTTGGGAGTTTTCGCAGTTTATCTTCTTGAATTTTTGGTTTCGTTTTTACGAAATGAATTTGGAGGTGTAATTTATATGGCGCAGACGATAGGACTTAAAAACCATTACATAATTTGTGGTGGCGGAAGGATAGGAGAAAGGGTCGCATCACTTTTACGTGAGCGGCATAAAACAACAATGATAGTGGAGAATGACGAGACACGTGCATTTGAGCTTAAAAAGCTCGGGTTCAAAGTATTGAAGGAAAATGCACTAGATGAGAAGACGTTTAAGATGGCAAATGCAAAACATGCGAATGCCGTATTTGCGTGTTTAGGCCAAGACGTTGATAACTTTCTTGTCGTTCTAAATGCGCGGGAAGCCAGTAAAACTGTGCAAATATTTGCTAGGTGCAATTCAATTAAAAACATAAATAAATTTCGTCAGCTCGGTGCGAATGAGATAGTTCTTCCGGAGATAGTCGGCGCAGATAGGATGGTTTATCTATCTGAGCGGGACTTGAAGAAATGATTGAACGGATTTTACAGCGCTTCTCTTGGCTCGTTGAGAAGTACTACGTGGAGATATTTGTTTTAGAAGCATTACTAATATTATTGATCTATCCTTCCTTAAGGCTTGCTGAGAAAATTATGATAGCAGCCATAATTACAACTATATCCTCAGAGGGAATAAAAATTCTGATTAGGGAGAAGAGACCGAAATCTGCACCAGAGAGGCGCCTGCACAGGGGGATATTTAGGATTAATCTTGGGAGTTTCCCATCCACGCATTCGGCAGTTGCGTTTATGTTCTCGGCGTTATTGGTCGGTTCGACACTTTTTTTCCCATTTTTTGTGTTTGCCGCCATAATTGCTTATACGAGGGTATACATAAAGTCCCATTATATCCATGATGTAATTGCCGGCGGATTACTTGGGTTTGTTGTTGGTTACGCTGTTTTATCCATGGTTATATAAAATATAGATTTTAGGTTAAAACCGAATATAAAATTTAACAATTACTACTTTTGAGTTTTTTGTCAGTATAACACCTCATAGTGAACTTCTTTTTGATAATGCTTTAATACGAATGTAAACCTATTCTATATTAACTAGAAATATAACTAGAATATATGAAATCAGATTTTGACGACCAAGTTTCTGCATTTATAAATAAAAGATTACTAACTCAGCTAAAGGCGATACTTGCGACCAGCAAAGCCTCCATCGTAATAGATTTCAAAGATATAGATGAGTTCTCTCCAGAGCTAGGAGACTTCATAATAAAGACACCCCTCGATGCGATGGATACGATAAAATATTTTATAAATGAATTAGGGCCAGCTTACAAAGAATTAAATCTGGAGGTAAGATTAAAGAACCTTCCAAAGACCCGCCATATAAAAATAAGAGAGATACGAAGCAAACACATAGGCAAGTTAGTTCAAGTAACCGGTCTAATAAAGTTGGCAGTAAGCGTAAAACCTACTGCAAGCAAAATCTCTTTCGAATGCCAGAGTTGCGGACACGCCATAGACATTGTACAGACAGAAAGAGTAATAAAGCAACCGGTGATATGCACCAATTGCGGAAAGAAGGGGCGCTTTAAGATAATAAGCAAAGAGTTTATAGACACGCAAAGGATAAACCTGGAGGAATCCCCAGAAGATTTAGAGGGCGGCGAGCAGCCAGAGCATGTAAACATAATACTTAAAGGAGACCTGGTAGACCCAAAATTTGAGAGGAGTATAATTCCCGGTAACAAAGTAACTATTTCTGGCATAATAAATGAGGAACCAGTAGTTTACCCGAGCGGTAAAAAAGCAAGAATATCTGAAATTTCTATTGATGCCTCCTACTTAGAGGCGGTCGAACAGGGCTTTGAGGAAATGATTATAACGAAAGAAGAGGAACTGGCCATAAAAGAGATGGCTAAGGATAAACTGATATACACAAAATTCCGCGAGTCAATGGCACCGAATATTTACGGATATGATTACATAAAGGATAGTATTGTTTTACAGCTATTTGGTGGCGTCAGGAAAGTCAGCGCTGAAGCGAATAGTACGAAGAGGGGGGACGTGCACATTTTATTAGTTGGAGATCCCGGTGTCGCTAAAAGTGATATGCTGAAGTATGTTAGCGGTATCGCGCCGAAGGCGAGGTATGTTACCGGTATGGGTTCGAGCGGTGCCGGGCTTACAGCGACCATAATAAAAGATGACGCAAGTAAAAGCTATATTCTGGAAGCAGGGGCCATGCCTTTGACAAATCTTGGACTTCTTTGTATAGACGAAATAGATAAAATGAATAAGGATGATCGAGTCGCACTACATGAAGGTCTTGAACAGCAGACAATCAGTATTAGTAAAGCTAATATACACTCAACTCTTTCTGCACAAACAAGTGTACTTGCTGCAGCGAATCCAAAACTTAGTAGATTTAACATGTTTGAGCCGGTCGCAACACAGATAGACCTGCCCCCAACCTTGATAAATCGTTTTGATCTGATATTTATTCTAAAAGACCGGCCAAATCCTGAGATAGATAAGATGATTGCTAGCAGGATATTGGAATCTAACAAGGACATCAATAAAAACAAGCCTGCTATAGAAACCAAATTGCTTAAAAAATATGTTGCGTACGCAAAACAGAACTGTAAGCCAATACTTTCAAGCGACGCAATAAGTGTAATAAACGATTTTTACTTAAAGCTTAGACAGCAACACTCTACAGAAAATGAAGAATTAAAACCGATTCCGATTTCACCACGTCAGTTGAATGCCGTTATTCGTTTGGCAGAGGCAAGTGCAAAGGTACGCCTCTCGGAATATGTTACCGTAGAGGACGCAAAGCGCGCAATAGACCTCACGATGGCATATCTTGGAGAAGTCGGCGTGGATAAAAGCACCGGTGAACTTGATATCGACAGAGTTATTAGTGGGATACCTTCTTCAAAGAGAAACGTCATTCTAAGAGTAAAATCAATAATAACTTCAGAATTAAACGCAATGCCAAGCGGAGGCATGATTTCTATAAATAAAATATATGAGGATGCTCTGAACGAAAACATAACAGAAGACAGCGTAAACCAGGCAATAGACACACTTAAGAGAGAGGGCGATATATTTGAGCCGAGGCAGGGCTTTTTAAAGCTAGTGGGCTAATTTATGAACTATACCTTTTTTATGCTGCCGTTATCGATTGTAGACAAGGCGGAGCATGCATCAGACGGCGATGGGAATTTCGTGAATTTTAAGGGCACAAAAATATATCGGCTACGAGTTATTGGAACCATCGCGGCGATGGAAATAAACGAGGAAAGCGGGAGCGGCTATATAATACTTGATGACACGTTTTCGACTATATTGGTACATTTTCAGAGACCAATGTTTGGACTTTTCAAGGAAGTCAATAAAGGAACTATCGTTGAAGTATTGGGAACAATAGATGTTTACAATGAGAGCACGACTTTAGAACTAAATAATATAAAGAAAACCTCTTTAGAGAGATATGCTTATAATCAGCTTGAAAGCATTAAAAATGAGGCGGAGTTATCAAAATAGTGGAATACGATGAATTACTAGGGAAAATAATGAAAGAGAGGAAAGCAAACCGGGGAGAAAGGTTCATCCCTCCCGATGTAGAAGTTACTATCTCAGGACAAAAAACGGTTGTTGGTGCAGACAAATTTGCGAAATATATAAATCGGCCCCTTATTCATATCTCAAAGTATCTGATGCACGAGTTAACCGCACCCGGGCAGGTAGATGAGAATGGAAAAATAATAATCGGTGGCAAATTTTCTAAAAAATTAGTAATTGAAAAACTTAACTCTTACATAAAGGAATATGTTATGTGCAAGCAGTGCAATTCTCCCGATACCCAGATGACTAAGATCGAGAATAATTTTGTGGTTAAATGCCTGGCTTGCGGCGCCGAGTATCCTGTGGGTAAGATAAAGTGATATGTCGCATTTTGTAATGAAGGTGCACGAGAATTACGCCGGCAGAAAGGTAGTTGCTGTGAGCGACGCCGACATACTCGATACAGTATTAGAGGATACTGACAAAGGGCTGGAATTAAAGATATCCAGGGAATTTTATGGCGAAAACGAATTTGAGTTGAAGGATATTTTACAATTTATAGTGCATGCGGATAACGTAAACGTTATAGGGAACAAGATAGTTGATGCCTTGATCTCAGAAAAAATGGTTGATTCTAAGAACGTGATAAGCATAAGAGGAGTAAAACACGCACAGATATACAACATAGCTTATTAAGCCAAAAATTCAGCAAAACTGCATACGATATTAGTATTTCACTCGATATAACAGGTGAAAAAACGCTTAAATAGCCGTGGTAATCTTACTACTGTTATAATTTCGAATTAAAGAGGTCTAAACAACAATGGAAACTGGACAATTAGGAAAAGAGACGCTGGACCGATTACTGGCTGAATACAGGAAAAAGACAGAGGGACCTAGAATAAGGTCATTAAATACAGAATTAAGTTATCTTGACGCAAGAAAAGCAGCAGAGCCTTACGGAGGACTGCCTACAAATGCACTGCACCAGAAGACATTAGTAGATACGGATGACTGGAACAATCCGGAATTGAAAAGTTATTACCCTGCGTTTGCAAGGGAAATGTCCGTATATCCAAAACCATGGGAAACGATGAAGAAAGGGGAAGACGTAATAGACCTATTCTTAGACGATAAGGGGAGAAAATGGATTTACCCATCTTACTGCATACCAGATGAAGCCATCAATCAGGTTGGTAAAGCACTCATGGTAAACCCGAGAAAGATCGTAGAAGAGGAAAAAGAAGTCACGGTAAT
>JAJZNV010000010.1 GCA_021852265.1 Nanobdellota archaeon | reverse complement strand
CCAAAATTTACCTTCGGAACTACTGCTGAATTTGGGCTCGACGGGATTTGAACCCGCAATCATTCGGTTTCTACATATTATTAAAAGCCGAGTGCTCTACCTGGTTGAGCCACGAGCCCTCGATAAATCGAGACGTTTATTACTTATAATTGTTTAAAGATATTAAATAGATATATCAACTCCCATACAGGCGGATTATCTTTTGAAGCAGCAATAAATCTCGCTTACTAAAAGCTTTTATACTGATAGAATCCTATTTATTAAATAACGTTCTGGTAAATATATGACAGATACGATGACGAGTGAAAATAATGAGAATGCATCTCACTTCCTTATAATTCGAGTCACGCTCGGGAGAGAGATGCAGGTAATGGAGCGCTTAGAGTCACAACTATCAAGAGTACCTGGCGTATATACAATAATAAAACCATATTCATTGAAGGGTTACATTGTTGTAGAAACGGATTCCTATGAGAGTGTTTCTCAACTGATATATAATATAAAACATATTCGTGGGATAATAAAGAAGGAGCTAACTGTAGAAGAAGCATTAAAGACCATCGAGAAGAAGAAACAGAACATAGAAATAAATATCGGAGATGTGGTAAAGATTCTCTCCGGTCCATTTAAGGGTGAAACCGCAACAGTTAAGAGCGTGAATAAAGATAAGGGTGAAATAACTGTAATGTTTTTGGAATCAGCAGTGCCGATAAACGTTAACATAAAAATATCTGATGTCTCTACAATAAAAAGTGAGGGGGAAAGCAAATGAAAACCACAGTAAGATTAGTTGTTGATGGCGGGAAAGCGACGCCTGCGCCTCCACTCGGTCCGCAGATTACAATGCTTGGTTTAAAGGCACCGGAAGTAATAAAAAAGATAAATGATCAAACTAAGGATTTTGAAGGCATGAAAGTACCGGTTGAAATTGAAGTTGATAAATCTACAAAGGAGTACAAATTAAATGTCCTGATGCCGTCAGTTTCGCAGCTGCTAATAAAGGCTGCCAAAATTGAAAAAGGGTTTGGTGATAGAAAGGCATCCGCATCGGTCTCTTTCGCTGATGTTAAAAAGATAGCTCTTGATCATTCTAAATATTCTCTTGCAAAAAATGAGAATAAACTCATAAATGAGGTACTAGGAAGCTGTGTTAGCATGGGTTTAAAAGTAGACGATAAAGATCCTAAGGAATTCATAAAAAAGAGTTAAGATGGCGTATTTCGGCATCGATGTAAGCCTCATAATACAACTAATATCGCAATATGAATACCTCGCGATATTTCTACTGATGTTAGGAGAGTCCACACTATTACCTATACCAAGCGAGGTAGTTCTTCCATTTGTCGGCTTCTTGATGTGGAGTCATCTCATGAATCCCATTGGCGGCTTTCTTGTTGCTGTAGCTGGTGCCGTTATAGGTAGCATAATGATGTTCGCCGCCGGAAAATATCTCTCAAAAAAATTATTAAAGAAATACGGCCGCAAATCGAAGATACTAAGCATAAAAAGCTATTCGAGAGGCGTTAGGTGGTTTGGCTTGTACGGTGCTTACTTTGCATTCGTAACGAAACTTTTGCCAGCAATACGGAGTATAGCAAGTGCTTTCTGCGGCGCTTACAAAATGAATTTCTTAAAATTTTTAATCTATACGACTGCGGGGATTCTGATATGGAGTGCCGTACTGGTCTCGATAGGCTATTACGTATCCGGAGAGTGGTTTATACTGAGCAATGCTCTCCAAAATGCCATGTTGTACCCTCTTGCTTTGTTTATTATAATAGTTCTAATCGCAATCTTCTATCGCAGACTTAAAAAAATCTGGGACAAGGCTTTTAATTTTTAATTCTTTGGAAGCACCCCTATATAACACATAAAGAAGCGGCGGGATAACAGATTAAACCATGATATATAAACTACTGGTGTCTAAAAGAGTAAAGATGTAATATGGTTTTTGGAGTAGATACTCTCATAACGTTCATTCAGCAATACGGCTATATAGCTTTCTTCTTGCTTGCTTTCTTCGAAACAACGGCGGTACCGATACCTAGCGAAGTGGTGCTGCCATTTGCAGGTGCAATTATCGCACTTAATGCACTTAACCCATTTATCCTCGTCGCAGATGTATGGATTGGTAACCTTTCCGGGAATATCTTCGGTTATCTTCTCGCTTATTTTCTTGGGATAGACGTGGTACTAAAATACGGTAGGAAATTTGGCTTTAAAATGGACAGTTATATCGAAGGAGAAAAATGGATAAAAAGATATGGAGTGTATTTCGCATTCATAACTGAGATCCTGCCGGTAATACGCTCGGTAACCTCAATAATTTGCGGGGCGTTTAAAATGGACTTCAAGAAATTCGTCTTATTCGTATTCGCCGGTTTTGTTATATGGTCCTCCGTGCTAATGTACCTTGGATACCTCCTTGCAGGGAACTGGCAATCCATCATAAATGACTTGGTTAATTACAGCACATATATAGGGATATTATCAGTTGTGGCGCTGGTCATAATATTACGGCGCGGTATGGCAAAATGGATTAAGTGGGCGTATAGAAAAATAAGAAAGGGAGAGTGAGGCTTTTTC
>JAJZNV010000015.1:3544-13273 GCA_021852265.1 Nanobdellota archaeon | reverse complement strand
TAGATTTATAAATTTTGCGCTTTTTGCATCAATGTGCAATGCCATCAGGTGCCTTGAATTTTGCGGTATTAATCTTGCCATAAACCTGCTTATGAGAACAGACTTTCAGCAGATATATCTCTGAACTATTGAAATCTACAACGTAAGCTAAGCGATCACTGTGACTTATATCAGTCGCATAAAACCCAAGATTTCCTTTCTTTTCACCTAAAAGCAAAGGGTTCTCCACGCTTTCAAGCTCTTTTATTCTCTTTTTCGTACGTTCCTGCAGTTCAGTACTCTTATTCTTAAAAAGTCTTTTGAAGTTTGGCGTTACAATAAACGACCAGGCCATTCTACGCCTCCAAGTATTTTATTGTCTTTTCAGCGCTAGGAAATTTTTGGGCCCTGCCACCTTTTATTTCGAGGAGACTATTTTTTATCTCTTCCAGTTCATTCGAATCGAAGCTGCCAACACTCAAGTCGATTGCTATAAGTCGCTTTATCACATCATTCAAAGATTCTCTTTTATGCGTCTTTAAACCCTCAAGAGTTTTCCTTACATCCTCATTTATCTGTATTGTGGTACTCATAAGTGCTATAGGTAGCTATAGTATTTAAAATTTTCAAATATCTCCAAAGAAAAGATTGTCTTTTGCTACAAATTCGCTGAACGGAATCTTTAGATTCACAAACTTTACGTTTTCTCTACGATTTTAAGTAGTTCTGATAATATCCTATCCAGCTTGAATACTCTTGAACCTTCATCCATGTGCCCTTTTTTATTCTCTATTATTATGTCTGCACCAAGCTTCTCCTTGAATATTTTTGAATCGGCAATCGGCACGTATGGATCATTGTCAGAAAATATCGCGGAGAAATTTTTGTGTGACTAAGCACTTTTGCCCATTGAATGGGAGTTTCTAGCCATGGTGCTGCTATATCCATACGGCTTTGGCTACGATAAGCAGCAGTATTCAAATGCAACCAAGGGGCTACAAGCACGGCACCACCGGTTTCCTCACCCTCTCCAAGAGTTTCCAGGAACCTAAGAATCGTCTGACATCCGATGGAGTGGCCTACAAAGAACGTGTTCCTGTCCGGCTTGCCGACGCTCATCTTTAACATATGTACCCATTCCGCAATATTTGGTTTGTCCGGATTCGGCATTTCTGGAGCGTAGACTTCAAAACCCCTGGCTTCAAGTTCAGATTTTAACCAGGGTATCCAATCCTTATGTGGAGAACCATACCATCCATGCACTATAAACACACGATGTGACATATTCAAGGTCTTGTCTGTTTCGAGAACCTGCCTCTGTAGACCCCATCACCTTTTACCTCTTCTAGCACGATCTGGCAGATTGCAGTCCCAGGTTTTATAGCAAGGGTAAGCGGCGACAAATTCGCGATCTCAAGCACGATTTTACCGTGGGTGCCAGGCTGCATGAACCCGCTGCTAAGATGAGTAAGCAATCCAACTCTTGCAAATCGTGACCTTCCTTCAATCCTGGCAGATATACCTTTCGGTAGGCGGATGTCCTCGATAGTTATGCCATGTATAAGCTCCCCTGGTTTTATCGAAATATTTTCTCCTTTTTTTATCTGTAACAGTTCTGTGATATCCTTGTAATCAGAATTGTCATTAACATCGAAAGTGCCACTTCTATTCTTGAATATTCTGAATGTATCCCCGAGGTGCAGGTCTATTGAACCTGCGCCTATCTGAGTCTTGTTGAAGGGCTTTATAACAATTTTTTTCTCTTTTATCAGTTTTTTTATTTCTGACCCTGAAAGTACGGCCATATGAATAATTTAACGCAGCATTTTATATACTTACGCATTACAATACCAAAATTGTAAAAAAGCGGGCAGTTTGGACTTAGAAATGTTTTTATAGAAAAAAACGGATATTTTATTAACGAAAGCGTTTAGGTTTTGTGAAAGAACGAAATGCAACAACCATAGAAAAAGTTCCTCGTGATTCTATCGGCCAGAAGGCGAAAATATACAATTTAGAAGAAGGACTTGAGGTAGTAATAAAACACGTCATTAAAAGGACCCTGATTAAAAGCCCTGTAGTGGTCGAGATAGCGGGCGGTTCTGCATCAGGTAAGACTGAAATTGTCGCTACCGGTCTCAAAAATGCATTTGGTGACGACGCTATGGTGATATCGATGGATGATTATTACTATGATAAGACCCGAATGGCTGTGTTGAGAGAAACCTTACACACAATAAACTATGATCAGCCAGCTTCAATGGACCTTGACCTAATAAAAATGCATGTCAATGAACTAAGGGCAGGACGGAGCATAACTAAGCCAGTGTACGACATTAAAACGGAAAGCGCTGATAAACATGAGATCGTGCATCCCGTTAAGGTGATTATTCTCGAGGGGATGTTTGCGCTATACCCGGGAATATTCGAACTTGGGGATATAAGAGTTTTTGTTGATATAGGTTTGCACGGCAGGCTTATGAGGCGGCTGTTTAGAGATATGGTAAAGGCAGATAGGAAACCGGTGGATATACTCAACAATTTCGCCAACCAAGTACAGCCAATGCACGAACTTTTTGTGGAGCCTTCAAAAGTCAATGCCGATTTCATAATTGAAAACGAATATAAACCAGATGTGGAAGCACAAAGGTCTGGGCTGCACGAGGTGCAAAAAAAATTCGAATTTGACATATCTTCGGAAAATCTCAGAAGATTAGGTGCAGAGAGGCTTGGATACTTTTTACAGATAGACTACTATTATAATCCGAAGGATCGAAACCTGATGGAGACGGACGAGATTTTAAGGATACGTGTAGAAGGGAACAAAAGAATCTTAACTTATAAAGGCCCAATAAGCGATAAAGTTACGAAAAAAAGGCCTAAATTCGAATTTGAAATAGATGAGGCGACGGCAAATAAGTTTTTGGATTTTTATGGGAGTGTTATAAAGATAATAAAAAAGGAACGGACTATGTATTCTATACAGGATATTGTCTTCTCTGCCGATTCGGTGTACAAGGTTGAAAATGGACAGGAGAAATTTATAGGAAATTTTATAGAATTAAAGTCGAATAACGAAATAGATGGAGAATACAGGATAAAATCTGCACTCTCTAAATTAAACCTAAACCTGTCAGACGGGATTAAGAAATCGTATTTTGAGATGTAGCTGTGCTGAAAGATTTAAAGCTGAGCTGCATTGAATAAAAATGATAATTTTATCGTGGAATATAAACGGTATACGGAGTGCAGCAAAAAAAGATTTATTGCCGTTGATAACATCCCACGAGTATGATATTCTTGCTTTCCAAGAAATAAAGTCAGATGTGTTACCGTTAGCGATTAGGAGTGATGATTATGAGCCGTTCATATTTCCGTCCACCACAAAAAAAGGGTATAGTGGCACTCTTATCCTTACTAGGATTAAACCTCTGTCTGTCAGTTATGGGATAGGAGTTGACAAATTTGATTCTGAGGGGAGAGTCTTGACCATTGAACTCCCATCGTTTTATCTGATAAATGCTTATTTCCCAAATTCCAGGCGAGACCTAAGCCGGCTTAAATTCAAATTAGAGTTTGATGCTGCGATAGAAAGTTATATGGAAAGACTCAGTAACAAGAAACCTGTTGTCCTTTGCGGAGATCTGAATGTTGCACATACGGAATTGGATATAGCGAGACCTACTGAGAACGCCGGCAATGCCGGCTTTACCCCAAAAGAGCGCAGATGGCTTACTTCACTGCTCAAAAAGGGATACTTGGATGCATACCGTATTTTTGTTAAGGATGGCGGACATTACACATGGTGGACTTACCGATTTGACGCAAGGACTAAGAATATTGGTTGGAGGATAGATTATTTTTTGGTTTCAAATGGACTAAAAGATAGGCTGGCGGGTGCCGGTATACTTAATAACATGACTGGCTCGGACCATGCACCTGTCTGGCTGGAATTAAAATAGCTAAACCGGCCTCCAGAGGTCCTTTTTTTGATTATATGTGCAGATCTCCATCCGTATCAAAATTCCGACAAGTTCTCGTCTAAACGCGGTTATATCCAAAGACCTGTTTATCTGCGCAATAAAGCCTCTTTTTAGCAGAAAATCAAACATATCCGTCGTACTCAAACTGTGCGTCTTTTTGAGGTGACCTAAAAGGCTGTTAAATGGCTCTGCTTTAATAAGATTGTCCCGGAGTGCGTCCCTAAATTCTTTTGTGTTTTTATTGTTCGCCAGTTTTGTAATGGATACTATTCCGTCGTTAACCGTAAATAATTTTAGTATCTTTCCTGCTTCGATTATCGGGAATAACCTACCGATATCGGATTTTGAGTCATTTGCTATCGTTGAAAGTGCGGCTGACCCGCCATTTTCTTTTATTATAGAAACTATTCCACTTATTGCATTCAACCTTACCTCCAATGGAAATATTTCTACCATGCTATGAAGCAAGCGCTGCATACACCCTATCCACCAAATTCAAGAACTCTTTAGAGTGTCGGTTTCTTGGATGCGGCATGCTTATTTTCTTTATTTCTTTGACTTTACTGGGCTTATTCGAAATGATTACTAGCTTATCAGACAGTTCGACCGCTTCTTCTACGTTATGAGTGACCATGACTACAGATTTTAATGGTATAGCTTTATCTTTGAGCGTCTTTAATATTTCTGACCTTAGACTCCTCGCAGTCAGTTCATCCAACGAACTAAAAGGCTCATCCATAAGCAGGACCTCCGGATCGGAAACTAATGCTCTTGCGACACCCACACGCTGTTTCATCCCACCACTTAAAACATTAGGGTACTGGTTCTCAAAACCCTTTAAGTCTAGCCTGTCAAGGAATCCCTTTGCCTTCCGCTCTTTTTGCTGATCCGATAAAGAGGACAAAGTAAGACCCACCTCAACATTTTCTATATTAGTAAGCCATGGCAGCAGAGCAAAGTCCTGGAACACGAACGATATCTGAGGAATGGGACCAGTCACCTCTTCACCATAAAAGGATACCTTCCCTCCCGTCGGTCTGATCAGTCCGGCCATTATACGCAGGAGGGTGCTTTTTCCCGCACCGGATGGACCGATGATGGAAACAAATTCGTACTCCTCTCCCGCGAAGGAGATATTTTCCAGGATCTTTTGATTCGGGTTTGTATCGAATGCAAACGAGATGCCGTCTACGGTGATTACGTTTCCCATACTAAGTATAAATCGAGGTTATCCTCCTGTAAAGCTTCTTCCACACGAATGTGTTAAATAGGATTATCATGGCAGTCATATTAATTAATGCTATCAGCATGAGATATAGATTACCAGATGCTAGAGAGGTGTCCAAAAATTTACCTATACCAACACTTACAGATGTAGCTGCGGTACCAGAAATGCCAGATGATGAGAACTGCTCTGCGATTATGCTGGCATTCCACTCTGCTGCTATAGCAGTTATCGCCCCAGTTATTAAGCCCGGGGCTATCGCCCTTAAATAAATTTTTTTCCATGCGACTAGTCCATTAAGCCGGAATATTCGTTTGACCTCAATTATTTCTGAAGGTAGGTAATTTGTACTCGCCAAGATACTGAATATAACATACCACAAGCCGCTTAAAAAGAACACTACGAATGCAACTGCTTCTCCATTATTCGAAAATGTGGACACTATCAACGGCAAAAGGATAGTAGCAGGTACCGATGCGATTACCTGGAAAACCAGCATATAAGCCTGCCTGTGCTTTGATATAAAGGCAGTGTATACTGCGATAGGTATAGCAACGACAAGAATGAGTGCGAATGCCCCCCAGACTCTTAAGAAGGACGCACTCAAGGACACAAGCACGGACACCTCATAGGCAGGTGTCTGAAGCAACTGCTCCATCGCAAAGCTGGGCAGGATATAATATACCACCACCAAAACGGTCAGCACTATGCTCACCGCCAAAACCAGCGTAGCCAAAGCCTTTTTTTCACCGGCTATAAGGGCTATAAACCTCTGACGCTTCTCTGCATAAAACTCTTCTATGACAGATAATAGTCTAGATTTATAAAATGGGTTGCCAAGTCCGAATTCAGCGTGCCTCTTCTTCCTTTCGAAAGTGTCTGCACTGAACCTGCTTGCAATCTTGTTGAAATATGCAAACAGCGTAAGCCGGGTCAAAACTACAAACCCGACGAATATAACTATGCCTAGCATATAGTATGGGATGTTTCCACTAAATCCCAGCTGGGCCAGATCAACGCCTATGCCCTGTACACTGTACTGCTTTAATCCTGTGGAGAATATCTCACTCGTAACGAGATAGAACAGTCCTATCGCCCAAGACAGGCTCATCTGTTCGGAAAGCCGCGGCAGACTCGCCGGTATAAATAATTTTTTGAGCTTCTGGTACAATCCGAGTTTGTATAAGTTGGTGAGCTCCAAGAACTCATTTGGTATCGTCTTTATGGCTTCATACACTCCAAATATCATGTTCCACAGCATGCTGGTCACTATAAGGAAAATTACCGCCGCGTTTATCCCTATGATATTTGGTAGGAATGTAACCACTACAAGCACCATAAATGGAAAGAAAGCAACTATCGGCAGTGTCTGCAGGACGTCTATCACTGGGATGAATATCTTTTCCAGCGTCTTTGACCTTGCGAGCGCTATCCCTATCGCCAGGCTTAACAATATCGAGATTGCGAGCGCTATAAGCATTCTGATCCATGAGTAGCCCGTATCAACCAGAAGTAAAATTGCCTCGTTGAGCAATGGGAGCATATTAGATAACTGTCATGTAGGGTATATTATACTGACGTTTATAGAAAGCTTAGAACACCGGCTGGTCCTGGAATATCTGTATCCCCTTTTCGGTTATATCGAAAGGATGCATTCCGGAACTGTGCGAGGAGAACCTTATCTTTATCACCGATATCGCTTTCTGGTAAAAATTCTGATTGAACGCCATGGACATAAGGATCACAGAATCCGAGAGGTACAACGGTATGGCTATATCCTCCGAAAGTTCAAGTTTGTTTATATCTCCATACCTTTCGATTGTAACCAAGCCAGTGCCGAACTCATGCAGCATCGCGAACGTATCCCCTAATATGCTCCTTTGGAGCGCCGGATCTCTTATCTCCCAGAGAAATGGTGTAAGCGGATCTATGACCACCCTTGAGTGCTTTCCTTTTCTGCCTTCCAGTATTTTCGGCATGTCTATCGACAGGAAGTTCTTAAAATCGTGTCCGCTCATTTTTGTAAAAATAAAATTAGTGCCCACGTTCTGTTTAAACTCATTGAAACCAAGCGCTTCCGCCGCCCTAAGGAAAGATTCCAGATTCTGTTCTAAGCTGAAATAGAAGACCTTCTCTCCTTCCAATAGACCTTGCCTTAAGAACTCGGTGCAGAATATACTCTTACCCGCACCGGGAGAGCCGTAAATAGAGGTTATAGTATTCTTAACAAATCCACCACTTACCAATGGATCCAAGCCAGTAATTCCACTCTTTATTCTATCTACCATAGAATAATATGTTGTCCATCTAATATATAAAACAGATTCTTTTGCTTGAAAATTATCTTTTAAGTATCTTATACTCTATGCCTAAACTGCGCGCCAACGCACCGTCTGTGTCCTCCCTATCACCTATTATAATGGATTGTTTAAGGTCTATGTCAAAATCCTTCAGCGCTGCGTCTACCATCCCTCTTTTAGGCTTGCGGCAGCCACAATTCTCGGCTGGTGTGTGCGGACAGAAATAAAACGCGTCTATCCTTGCACCTTTCTCCATCAGCTCCTTCTTTATAGCAGAATTAAAGGCTATGAGATCATCTACATTGAAGTATCCCCTTCCAACTCCGGACTGGTTGGTTATCACTATTATCAAATACCCCTTGTCTGCGTACGTTTTTATCGTCTGTATAATGTCCGGGAATATCTTAAGGTCTTTTATCTCGTGAACGTACCCAGGATCCTCATTTATTGTCCCATCTCTATCAAGAAATAATGCAGGCCTCATAAATTCATCTCCTTAACTTGAGCACATCTTTGTAATGCATGGCGTTTATAACATCTTTCTTTTCCAGCCATCCTCTCCTTGCTATTGCGGTAGCCATCCGTATAAACCTTAACTGGTCTTTTCTGTGCGCATCGCTACCGAGCGTGAAAATAAGACCATAAGCCTTGGCTTCCTTTACCATATTAAATGGCAGATCTGACCTGTCCGGAAATCCATCTATCTCCAGAGCCACCTCATTTTTCGAGCATGTTTCAAATATTTTTTGATAGTCTAAATCAAATGCTTCCCTCTCACCTATTTTCCTGCCGGTCGGATGGGCCACCGTCGTTATCAGCCCAGATTCGATTGCTTTTACCACCCTATTTGTAAGTTCTTTACGCGGCATCTTTGTATTCTGGTGCAAAGCGCCTATGACTATATCCATGGACCTTAGAGTCTTAGCAGGAAGATCCAGCGACCCGTCCTTTAGTATCTCCAGTTCAACACCTTTCAGGACTCTTACGCTGCTTTTCTCATTGATTTTATCGATTGCCTTGTGGAGTCCCATAAATCTTTTCTCATCCAAACCATTTGCAATCCTTAATCCCTTGCTGTGATCGGTTATTGCGAGATACTCAAAGCCAAGTTTCGCCGCAGCCTCGACCATCTCCTCCAGTGTGTTTAATCCATCACTATTTTTTGTGTGAGAATGTAAATCCCCAAGTATCATATCATACCCGACTACTTTCGGCAGTGAATTTTTTTGTGCGGCTTCTATCTCGCCCATATTCTCCCTGAGTTCCGGCTCCATCTCCTCCATATCCAAAACGGCATAAACCTCCTTTTCCGTCGCGCCGGCTATAGATTTTGAGCCTCTGAAAACACCATATTCGTTTAACTTAAGCCCCTTTGATATTGCTATTTTTCTTAACTTCACGTTATGGTCCTTGTTGCCAGTGAAGTACTGCATCGCCGCCCCAAAAGAGCCATCTGGAACGACTCGCAGGTCACAGTTAATGCCTACATCTAATTTCACCGAGGTTTTAGTATCGCCCTTTACAATTATCCCGCTTACCTCCTTCATTTTTGTAAAAAAGTCCATGGACGCCTCCGGTCTTTTAGAAGTGGCAAGTATGTCAAGATCTCCAACCGTTTCCTTCATGCGTCTTGCAGACCCGGCGATTTCCACCCTATCGAAAAACCCGCTCTTCCTTAGTTTATCTGCCAGTGTCTCAAAATAATCTATAACATAGCCAAGCATCTTCCTTTCCTCCTTTACTTTCATAAACGCCTGAAGATTGTGTTTAAGCTGTTCTTGGCTCTTCTCACCGAACCCTTCAAGAGAACGAACCTTGT
This sequence comes from Nanobdellota archaeon, assembly GCA_021852265.1. GTDB lineage: Archaea > Nanobdellota > Nanobdellia > Parvarchaeales > Parvarchaeaceae > Parvarchaeum. Next base: position 3,967 of record JAJZNV010000015.1, on the reverse strand, counting down.
TCTTTTCAAGGGCATCCTTCAAATCGCCGATGTCCCTGACTCCCAGTTTCTTGTATAATACGTAAGCGCGTTTTGGTCCCATGCCCTGTATTTTCCTGAAAATATGGAAATCGATGGGGTATTTTTTCTTAAGATCCGTATATTTCTTCATAGAACCGGTCTTGAGGTACTCTTCTATAGATTTTGATATCGATGCACCTATCCCTTCCAAGTTCATTAATTTTCCCTGTTCGTAGATCTGCTTTATATCCACTGGAAGCGTAGAGATTGTCATTGCCGCTTTCCTGTAAGCCCTGGGTTCCCACTGCACGTCTTCTATCTCAAGCATGTCGGCGATGTCGTAAAACATCTCCGCAATCTTCTCATTTGACATAGGTTCAAAGTTTCATTATGAACGGCATTATGTCCGTCGCTTTCCTTATT
>JAJZNV010000015.1:0-3444 GCA_021852265.1 Nanobdellota archaeon | reverse complement strand
GGTTCCCACTGCACGTCTTCTATCTCAAGCATGTCGGCGATGTCGTAAAACATCTCCGCAATCTTCTCATTTGACATAGGTTCAAAGTTTCATTATGAACGGCATTATGTCCGTCGCTTTCCTTATTTTCTGTAGGTGGTGTTTTTTACACGAATTCTCGCCAAATTCCTTGTTCTGCCCAAATTTTTTGTTGATTATAAGGACAGGTATATTAGAATTAATATGCCTCTTAAGCTGGGAAGAAGTGCCATGGTCGCATGTTAAAACTAGCGTATCCCCTCCGGATACATCAAGTTCCTTTGCCAGTTTGCCGATTATAAGGCGATCTATAGCTTCAATCACGGCATATTTTTCAGCGTATTTTCCCAGATGTGAAGCGGAATCCGTCTGCTTAATATGGAGATAAACGCAATCAAACGAACGTAGCGCGTTAATTGCGCCATCCGCTTTAGAACTCAGGTCTTCGCTCAAGACCGGTAATTCTCCGGTGTTCACGAGTTTCATCCCGGTGGCAAGAGCTATCCCCTTCTCTAAAGGCATCCCCACCACTGCCGCCCATTTCTTCCCGTACTTGTCGTTGATATCCTGCAACTTTGGATCAGAAACTGCTGCATCCCTCAAAAAAAGGTAATTTGGAAGCGGCAGTCCGTTCTTTTTCCTAGTCTTGTACACTTCCGAGGTTATCATAACTTCTACCGCCTTTCTTATGAAGAGATTAAGCAGCTCAGCCGTCCTTTTGCCCTCCTTCCTAATTGCTTTTACCGGCAGTATCCTCGTATTTTTAGCCGGCACTGCGAAACTCAATTTCTTCCCATTCTTGTAGAACTTAGCGGTGTACCCTGGCTCGTTATTCGAGACGTAAGCAGAGAAGCGCTCTTTTTCCGCCCTTAGGATTAACCCTCCTCTGTAAGATTCACCGGATTTGAATTCAAATTTCACAGGCAATCTGACTTTAGAATTTATTTCTTTTTCTAGAGTAAACAATTCTTCTTTCGACATTTCTGTCCTTACTGATACCAGATTTCCGCCGTTTACCTGCCCAAAATTTACCCGTACGCTCAGGTCCCCTTCTCCAGGGTTCATCCCTAACCCCATACATTCAAACCACCCTCTGCCTGTTGAAAACTTTATAGGGTCATATCCCAGATCTGCAAGAACTCCTGCATCACTTTGCGGCGCCAATTTACCCAAAACCGATGGAAAAGCATACGCAGCATTCTTTAAGAGCATTGATACATTAGGTTTGTATGCATATTCTAGAGGAGTTTTCTTATTTAACACAGGAATAGGCAAATCTCCCATCCCATCGACGATTATAAAAGCCAGTTTACCCATTAAGGCCTGCCAAAGCCAATTTCTTCACTAATTCAGATACCTTGTTCGCCTTGTTTACGTTCCTGTTCTCAGTTATCATTTCCCTTAATTCTTCAGAAATTTTCGCATTCTCCCTTACAAGATCGTTCAATTTCTGCACCAGTGTGGCGATGGCTGGCAAGTCCTGTGCAGAGTAGGACGGGCGCTCTGCCTTTGGTTTCGTTTCCTGTACATGCACAGGTTCGGCCACTGCAGGTTTCTGTGTCTCACTTTTTTGGACTTTTGGTTGGACTTGCGGCGATTTTTCCAAGGTCTCTCTCGATAACATGTCACTCCTCAATTTAGAAACGAGCGAACTTATCTGCGCTATCTGTTCGGATCTTTTCTTAAGTTCGGAAGTCTTTTTCTCAAATTCATCAGCACTTATCACTCTTGCGGGCCCGGCAAGCTCCAGTGGCTGTTCTACGATAGCGTTTCCAGCCGCCGCTGGCACCTGTAGATCTGTCTCCGTCCTTACTGCGCTCTCAATTGCACCAAGCCGGCCCTTTGATTCCCGTACCTTCCGTAAGACTCGAGAACTCTCCATGGATGGCTTAATTAGTAAATCTTCTGTGTTTATGCCCAATTCACTTTCAAATGTCTTTATCTGCTTTTTCAACGCATCTATCTTGCTAAGCAACTCAGTTTTTTCTTCTTCAAAACCATTTGTGTTTTCCATAAAGGCACAGCCCTATACAAGATAACATCATTTTTATTGTATTTATTGCTTTATGTTAGGTTGTTGGAAACTCACTTTTTACGTACGATAATCAAAGCATGGTCCCTTTGATAAGGGAACAAATCGATAGATTCCTGCACGATAAAGTTCCTCTTCAGGCTGTTGACAGTCTGTTCTATTATAAATCTGCTCGGCTTTGACACGTCTATGCTTTTAGTCTTTATGGCTAACGCGCCATATGCGCCATTTTTCAAGAAGACATTTGAATTTTTTATGAATATGTCGACCTGGTCTCTCTGTGCGACATCTTGGTAAAGGAAATCGCATTTCGGGACGAATTTGGAGTAAGTCTCTGTTTTTCTTGCGTCTTCTATTATAGGAAACAAGTTCTTCCTTTTTTCTGCAAGAAGTATCAGATTTGCGCCCATCTCCTCAGATATCTCCACGGCATATACTTCTCCAGTTGCGCCTACCATATCGGAAACGTGCGATACCGTTGTCCCTGAAGAAGCACCAAGATAAAGCACCTTCGAACCTTCCGGTATGGCCACAGTTTTAAGCCCTTTATAAAACGCAGCGGACAATTTACTCCTTATAGGTATCCACTCCCTATACTCTTGTCCGGATATCCTTAACAGTTTCTCGCCGTACACCGATTCCCCTGCCACCAAATTTTTGGTCAGGAGCAGCTTACTCTTAGTCATGGCCCAGTATACGTTACCGGTTATTTTTCTTAGTTCCATTTCCTGTTATCCTTCGGATCTCGAGATCCAGCTTGTTTTTTAGTTCATCGCCCCTGTCGCTTTTTGAAAAGAGATCCATCTTGGCGGCTAGGCTTATCTTGCTTGCCAGTGCCCGTGCGATCCTCCCGCGCTTATCTATAGGAGCATTCTCTATAACCGGATTTTTGAAGATTACACCATATTTTGGCGATGATTTACCATTTTTAAAGTGCGAGAAAAGTGCCTTTTCTGCACCAAGAACTTGTATCTTAGAACTCGGCATGAACGCTAGTTTTTGAAGCCCTCTTGCGAGCATTATGAGCCGCGCTATGACCATATATCCGCCAATCCTATAGAGATTGGGATAATTCTCCATTATAATCTTGTCGAGGTAGGTCTTTGTGAATTCCCTGAGATCATAAAGATTCTTTAATTCGTTTATATGCAGTGAAAGGACGGATTTATCTTCTGGAGAAAGATCGTAACCCATACTGCCCTCGTTTATCCTAACTGTTTTGCTTACTTCTCCCCGCTCTGCGCCTTTTGAAAGCGTTTCTATGAAAACGTCTCTGTCCTTAAGCAGCGCTGCAGCCTCAGGAAAGTACATAAAATAAAGATCATAAACCGCTTCAAACAGCGTGTTTTCCGATTTCTCGGTCTCGTCTATCATGTTTACCAATTTAGTTATCA
>JAJZNV010000004.1 GCA_021852265.1 Nanobdellota archaeon | reverse complement strand
TTTCGGATGTACTGGGGTGAACTGTAAATTTCGCCACCTGCTTTGGTGAGCTGACAGAGCGGCTATGTATTCGTCTGCAAATGACAATTACGTCACTGCGTAATCAAAACATAGCCGTAAACGAAGTAGCGGGGTTCAACTCCCCGGCTCACCTTTTCCAGTACTTCCGAAGGTAGATTTTGTCAAATCTGCCTCGTGAACCATTACGGAGAAGCTGCTGGGTGCGGTTTGCGCATCTGGCTTATTTCGTAACAACCTCCTAAATTCTGTCCACTTTGTCAAATGATAGAAGGCGGTTTAAGTAGCCTCCTTTCTAAAGTAGATATAACAAACATGTTACACGCGAGGAGACTCTAAATCTACGTATTTCCTTCAGTACGCATTCCCTGAAGTATAATCGGTTTTGGAATTGACCTTCTAAAAAAGACAAATCTTATTATAAGCAATACCACCCCTATAACTCCGAATATAATGTCTAGTATCAGGACCAGATTGGTAAATGGCGCCATTACCGATGCCGGAATCTTTATGGCCAAACCCTGAATTGGAATAGAAAATAGATACGGCAGTATAAAAACTAGTGGCAAGTAAGTCGAAACGAAGGATATTATCGCTGCAGATATAGAACCTCTGCCTATAGCCTGCAACCTTTCTCCCCCCTCATAAGAAAGTATTAACAAGACAACTCCAATAATTGCCGCGATGGCTGCCAAAAATTCATAATTAAATAAATAATTTTGTGAGGTTGGGATATTTAAGTTAAGTTGCTTTGTAGCAAAACAAAGTAAGTTTGCGCATCCGGGATTTTGCTGCGTAAAATTAACGAGTGTCTGTTGCAGCTCAGCGCGCTGTGAGCTATTGTACCCCGCAGCACCGTACGCTGTGGAAGAAGATGCATTCACTATTTGGCCAATTGACGCGCTAAAATAGCTGTTGGACAATACGCCAGAGTTATTAAGAGAATATAGAATAATAAATGCGAGTAATCCGATAAATAATAATGCGCCGCCAGTTAATCTACCAAACCCACCTAGAACACTCATTATAGGATAGTCGTCGCGTGGATTAATAAAGTTTAATTATGTCAATTACTTAGTCTTATGTGGAAATTTATAACACGCTAAACAGAAAAAAAGAGATATTTACTCCCATTAACAAAAATGAAGTAAAAATGTATTGCTGTGGCCCGACTGTCCATGATTTTGCGCACATAGGGAACTTTAGAGCGAGGTTATTTTTTGATGTGCTAAAACGCGTCTTCATCTTTCTTGGATACGATGTAAAACAGGTAATAAACATAACAGATGTAGATGACAAGACCATAAAAAATTCTAAAAAGGCTAACATGAAATTGCGGGATTACACTGAGATGTACACTAAATTTTACATGGAGGACGGAAATAAACTAAATATCACGCCCGCGATGGTTTATCCGAAGGCGACTGAGCATATCGCCGAAATGCAGAAAATAATAATTGGCTTGTTAGAGAAGGGATACGCCTATGAAAGTGAGGATGGGATATATTACGACGTTTCCAAATTCTCTGATTATGGAAAATTATCCGGTATAGAGCTTTCTGGGGAGGTGTCCAGAATAAAACAAGATGAGTATGATAAAGAAACTGCGTCGGATTTCGCACTTTGGAAAAAATGGGATAAAGAGGATGGGGAGGTCTACTGGACCGGAGATCTGCCAAAGGGAAGACCGGGGTGGCACATAGAATGTTCTGCGATGTCTATGAAGTACCTGGGTGAAACAATTGATATCCACAGCGGCGCAGTTGACTTGATATTCCCGCACAATGAGAATGAAATCGCCCAAAGCGAGGCATATACTGGTAAACGATTCGTAAATTATTGGGCACATCTGGAACACCTCCTCGTGAACGGACAGAAGATGTCAAAGAGTCTTAAAAATTTTTACACAATACGGGATTTGGAGAAGTTCGGATTTGACCCCATGTCATTTAGACTGATGGTAATAGACCACAATTATCGTACTAAGCTCGATTTTAACCTTGACGGGCTCAAAAAATATGAAAAGACGCTGGACGGGATAGAGATAGATCTTGCAACATTTAAGACCCTTGAGACACTAATGCACGGGAAGGAGGATGTGTCCCCAATTTTAAATGCTCTGGAAAAATTCAGGAAAGGACTAGAAGATGACCTAAATACGCATATCGCTCTCGAGGCATTTTTCGAGGTGATAAACGTGATGAACGAGAAGTATTCGAATGGCAAGCTTAGCAAGGTATTTTATACGACTGCACTGGAAGCGATTGAAAAGATGAACTCGGTGCTTGGGATCTTAAAAGATTATGAGATACCTAAAAAAGTCATTGAGTTGGCTGAAAAAAGGAAATCTTTAAGAAAAGAAAACGCCTGGGACTTGGCGGATGGAGTAAGAAAGGATATACTTGAAGAGGGCTTTAAAATAATTGATTTAAAGAATTCGGAATATATAATATTAAGAAATAGGAAGTATGGCAGATAACAACGAGAAGAACATAATGTATTGGTACTCCAAATTATCCTCAAAATTGGGGCAGCTCAAAAAACTTGCTAGAATACTTGGCGGCGTGGATAAGAATGTTATTTATCCGGATGAGGAAATTTTCTTGATAAGTTTATTAAAACTGGTATCACAGAAGATGGCTTCTAAGGGCGCCTGGCTTTCCGGAACGATTTCACAGCCTGGTGATTATGAACAAATGCTCGCATATAAATGTCTAAAGGACAGTGAAAAAATCGGCCTGGCAAGAAAACTTGCTGAAA
>JAJZNV010000006.1 GCA_021852265.1 Nanobdellota archaeon | reverse complement strand
AGTTCAGAGATATATCTGCTGAAAGTCTGTTCTCATAAGCAGGTTTATGGCAAGATTAATACCGCAAAATTCAAGGCACCTGATGGCATTGCACATTGATGCAAAAAGCGCAAAATTTATAAATCTAAAGCTTCTATTGAAATTATGTTAGTTTTAAAGTCAGTTTTCCAAATTTTGGATAAAATATTTCCTGCAAAGATAGTTTATGCTCATTGTGATATACCTTGCGGCATATACGATCCACATCTTGCGCAGTTGTCGGCTCATACCGTGATTCGTATGGATATGCTTATAAGCCAGTTGAAGGTCCCTTCAGAAAGTATGAAACCAGAAGATAAAAATGATTATCACCATAAGATGGCAAGATATACGGATGTAAAGGAAAAGCACGCCGAACTGTGCAAACATGAGATCAGGATAATTTGGGGCGACTATTTTAAGCCAGATCATTTACAGAAGTTTCCGGAGCTGCATGATATTGTCTGGAAAATAATGAAGGCGGGATCAAAGTCCAAACAGGATACAGATATTAAATCTGCAGAAGAACTCTTAGAGAACGTCAATAAATTTGCGGAAATATTCTGGAAAACGAAAGGAATAGAGACTTCGCACGTTAAAGCACCATACCCAACAGAACATGATACAGTGGTGCCAAAAGCTTAATTGGTGGGATTTTAGAACCAAAAATGATTTTATCCTCTCATACTAACCATAATGGGAATTTTATAGAGAAAAGAACACTACTAATATCAAAATGCTATTTTATTGAATTTCCATTTATGGCGACGTAAAGCCTGTAGAAAGCCCCTCAATACAGATATAACCGCTTTAGAAAAATTTATATTCAAGTTCGTCCTATATAATACTATGATGGAGGAGGAATATGGACACAACAATTATCGCGGGAGCGGTAATAGCTTATCTGGTCGTGTTGCTAGCCTTCGTTTTGAGAAACAATTGGTTAGCAGCCCATAGTTAAGAACGGCTAATGGCCGAAATTGTATTCCGAGCATTATCTTCTCTCTCGAACTACCTTCTGTGCCTTTTTTATACATTTTATGACCTTTCCGACGAGCTGTTTGCGTGATACCGGTCCGAAACTTCTGCTGTCAACACTGTATTTTTTGTTGTCACCCATAATAAAATAACGGCCACCAACGGTCTTTTTTATTCGTTTAATTAGGTACCTGTCGTCTACGAGTGCAACAATGATATCGCCTTTTTTGGGCTCCTTAAAGAGATATGGCAGGCCGCTGACTATGACAAAATCCCCTGCACTAAGGGAAGGTTCCATGCTTCTCTCAGCCACCTTAAATCTGGCTAGGAGCATACCATTACGCTAATTTTTTTTGCTTATACAGCCGAAGGCCCTCTGCTATTATTTTAGCGTGGTCGAATGCAAGTGACGGCAGCGAGTCTATATCCCACCATCGCGCTTCCTTGGCATCATCGGAGCCGTGTGGTTCTCCAATTGGGTTCTTTAATAGATAAGTTATGGATATGACATGTCCTCTGGGGTCTCTGTGGGGATCTGAATAAACGCCGACCAGATCATCAACCACAGTTTCAAGCGTGGTTTCTTCCCTGACTTCTCTTACGACGGCATCCTCCGTTCTTTCTCCGTAGTTGACAAAACCGCCTGGTAATGCCCAGCTGCCTGCATAGGGGTCGTGTCCCCTCCTTACTAACAGAATCTTCTTGTCTTTTATTATTATTCCGTCTGCAGCAACGGAAGGATTTTTATATTCTTTTGCCATAGCTAATACGAGTCCTCCAGGTTCAACCTTGGGAGCTCAGAGTAAGGAGCCAGTTCTATAGCTGTCTTATAAGCCGAACGTGCAGCTCTAAGCTTTCCCATATTCTCAAGCGTTACACCCAGATTATTAAGATTGTATGATAATAAAAGCGGAAGCCTTCCTGTTCGCTTAGGAGAAAAATATGCATCGTTTATTTTAATTGTCCCTTTTATGTCTCTGTATGAAAGCCATACATGGGTGCCATTATGATTGTAATGTACCCTAAGTTTATCGAGCACATCATAGCGTTTCATGACATAGAGCGCCGAAAAGAAGATATCCGCAAATACGACGCAGTCTCCTTCTCCACCAAGCGCAAAGTCGACGCCAAAATTAACGTCCTCTCCAATCCTCAGTTTATCTGAGATAATACGTTCCAGCTCCATCACCAACTTTGGTGGTTCAAGATTTTTATTTATTGGTTCAATCAACGCTGTTATTCTCTTATTCAGAGCCTTCAGCAGGCTGGACTTGGGTTTTATACTTAGAAGCTCATTGTAAGAGGACTCGAATAGTGATTTGATGATGTCCTCGGGCTTATGTTCATCAAGAGTTTTATATAACGCTGAAACCTGCCTTGTCATATGCAGATTACGCACATTTTATATAAATAAAGTGCGAATCTCTGGATAACTTTAAATTTATCACCCGATTTCAAATGACATGGCAAATTTTGTAAAGGTTGGAAAAGTATCGGATATTAAAGATAAGCAAATGAAGAGTTTTCAGATCTCTGGAAAGACAATTTTGATATCTCGTTTCGGGGGCAAGTTCTATGCGACAGATGAGAAATGCACGCATGTCGGCGGTCCGCTTTCAAATGGTAAGCTTAGTGACAATATCATTACATGTCCTTGGCATGGTTCAAAATTCGATATTAAAACAGGAAGTGTTGTTGAGGGCCCTGCAAAAACACCTCTCAAGACCTTTGAAGTCAAAGTAGAAGGGGAAGACTTGCTGGTAAACCTGCAATAAGCATATACTACCTACACCACTTTTCCGGTTTGAAGAGTTCACCGATTGCCAATCACATAGAAACTACAGTGATTTTGAGACACCATTTTTTGGGCATAGTTTATTAAGCACGCAGATGCTACAGAGAGGGCGCGCAGAATGGCATATTTTGTGGCCGTGGGCTTTCAGTACGTATGCAATCGTTTTCCAATACGGCTTAGCTACTAGACCCATAAGGTCCCGCTCTATTTCGTCTGGTTTTTGGCTCTTGCTTAGACCTATCCTGCTAGCTAGCTTTATTACCCACGTATCCACCGGGATTCCTTCGACTATCCCATAAGCGTTTATCAGAACAGTATTGGCAGTTTTTCTGCCAACACCGGGAAGTTTAACTAAAGATTCGATGCTGTTTGGTACCTTACCGTCATAATCATCCTCTATCATAGAACAAGCTTTTATTATATTTTTGACTTTATTACCTGCGAATGTGACTTTGGAGATATACTTCAGCAAATCGGATTCACCGGCACCGGCGTAATCCTTTGCAGTCTTATAATCATTGAAAAGTGCGGGTGTTATTGAATTAACGACAACATCACGCGTCTGTGCTGACAGAATAGCTGCCACAAGCAGCTCCAGGGGCGTTGAAAAATCAAGATAATATTTTTGATTTGGATAGGTATCCTCCAGGATCTTGATAGCCGCCTTCGCTTTTTCCGGCTGCAATAAAATAAATTTATTCATACCCAGAACTATATCGGAACCGCATCAAATCAGATTACGAGGCGTTCTAGAATTCGTCTTCCTCAGTACTTTGCTGAGATTCATCTTCATCTTCTTCGAATTCACTCTCTTCTTTTTCCTCTTCTTCTGCTTCGTGTGTTAAATCCTTAATCTCCCCTTTCTCTTCAATGTCTTCTTCTGCTTCGAAGCCATTGGGGGCAGTTTTCTTCTTTTTAACCGCTTTTGGCTGTTTCTTTTTCATATTTGTCTTAATATTATTTTAGAATAAATAGCTTAATCGAAGCATTTTTTACTATTATCTAAGCCGAAAATTCAGGTCCAAGCGCCTCTAGCATGTCCTTATGCTTTTCAAAGTATTCTCTGGCTTTTGTGAATCTGCTTCCGAGGTAATCTGCCACAGCATTCTTCAGGTCGGTTGGGTGCAGTTTCTTATCCTTGAATAGACTTTCCAAGTGCTCGGGGGAGTCGATTTCTACGTCTCCGCCGAACTTTGGTTCTCGTTCTATTATCATTTTATTCTCTGCAGGAAATATCAGGAATTTGGCTATCTGGAGCACAGTATTGTCCTCTACCACTCCTGCAGGGCAATAAGCAGCGTCTATTTTCTTCTTTATGGATTCACGCGATTCGTAGACCTTTATATGACTTGAGGGGATTGAAGAGCTCATTTTGGTTCCCGGTCCATTAAGGGAGGATACTAATGGTGTCATGATCTCTACGCGCTTTGCGTATCCCAAACGCGGGAGGATTTCCCTTGCGAATGCGAGTATGTGCCTCTGGTCTAAGCCGCCGAGTTGGATGTCTACATCGAGGTATTGCTCATCCAAGGATTGCATGAGCGGATAAATAAGCTCACTGACCTTTGGATTCTTCATCCTTGTTACCTCAGAAGCGGCTCGCGTAGCCCTCTCAACTGTTGTACCTGTGGAAGCCTTAAGCATATCCAGGACATAATCATGTTTTAACTGGAAATCCGAGCCTCTTATAAATGTTATTTTTGAAGGCCAGTCAAATGACAATTCTATACATTTTTGAGTGTATTCGGCCCGTTTGTCAAGGTCTTCCCATTTTGCTTTTAGATCATCAAGTGCAGCATGTATATCTGCAAGCAGTATTTTTACGTCTATTCCTGCCCTCTGGAAATCGAATATTTTTCCAAGTGCTATCAGGTGTCCTAGATGAAGCGGACCGGTGGTCGCCCTGCCGATGTATGCAGCTGGCGTTTTTTTGATTAATAAGAGAGATTTGAGCTCCTCATCAGTTATCACTTCTGCCGTGTTCCTTTTTACCAATTCGAATCTTGATAAATCCTGCATCTTATTACTTGGAGTTATGTTTTTATAAATGTGAGCAGAAAACCCTATCCTTTGGGTAGGAGATGAAAGCGAACCGCGAAATAATAAATACTTGGGTTGGAATAAATAATATGCTGGCTGCAAATAAATTTGGACAGTAAAGCAAAATAAGGAATACAAATGGCTGGAAAAGCGAATCTTCAGTCACCGCAACGGTATTAAAAAAGACTATGATAAAAGGAATAGCGTTTGATATGGATGGAACGCTGATTGACAGTCAGGATAGCCTAATAGCTGGAGAAATAGCTGCATTCGCTGAAAAAAAGGTAAAAATAACGGCAGAGGAACTCAAGAAGTTCGGAGGGATCTCCGTTAAAGACATGGTAAAAGCTTTCCTAAAGTCTCCAACGGAACAGGATGTAATTGATATAAGACGAATACGAAAGGATGCGGTCCTCAAGAATCTCCACACCATAACGCCTTTTCCGGAAACAAAATCCGTCTTAAAAAAATTAAGATCTTTGGGTATAAAACTAAGCATAGCAACCGGGCTCGGAGGAGAGCTGTTACCGGCATTTCTTCAAAAGACAGGCCTTTCGGATCTTATAGATGAATGGGTCAGTTCTGACAGTGTAAAGGCGGGTAAACCTGCACCCGACGTATTTTTGAAGGCATTTGAGTTGATGGGCGTAAAAGTCGAGGAGGGGCTTGCTGTTGGTGACAGTAGGCACGATATAACAGCGGCGAAAGCGGCAAAAATAAAGAGTGTCCTGATACGGAGAGAAGGAGACCTTGACTGTGGATCAGATTATACAATAAGCAACCTTGAAGAATTATTGGAGATAATCAAAGTAAATACCTGATCATTCTCTGCCAACCCCCGTTAATACAAGATACCACAAAAGACAAGTTAAGGTTATTAATGATATGAGGATACTATTAGGTATGTCGAGGAAGGGCGTTTTTAAGCACATTGATAAAAGGCTTGAATTTGCCGGCATCGCGCTGTTCGGGTATGGAGTGTTCTGGATAGTGCTTTCAACTATAACTCTCATATTCGCAGGGGGTATGCTAAATAATGATAGCCTCACTATAGCTAGTCAGGTAGTTGCAGTGTTCGCCATTATAATATCCGTATTTTACATAGTTGATGCAATTATGATTTGGGATGGCAAACTTTATGGTGGATTCCTAGCCGTCCTGCTGGTCACGGTAACGATGGTTTGTAATCTTGCAATGCTGGTGATCGGACTTGGATTACTTCCGTTTCTCGTGCTTAATTTTGCAATAATTCCCTCTGCATTCATAATATTAAGCGTATTGGGACTGGCGATAAATCTTCTTATTGTTACGCTTGTCAATGCAGGATGGGAGTTTTTAAACTGAATAATCTAAAATTTGTTAAACCCCTTTTTCGATGAGAGCAATTAATTTTCTGTACGGTTCGTTGGATATCTCATCCTCAAAATCGTTCATTGAATCGAGTTCATAGATGACTACAAGCGTAAGAAGTATCGCAGACAGCATTAAAAACTCTACAACAGTTGATACCGCCCCATCAGGAAGCACTACAATAGTGAGTATGATGATTAGTATCATTGAGAGGAATACCTCCAAGACCCACTGTATTTTTGGCAGCCTGTCTTTTGTAAGTATTATCTGCTCATCTCTGGAGTTTGATGCTATTTTTGCTTCTTCGATTATTGAACTAAAAAATGCATCGTCCCTACGGTTTTTTATTTTTATCGAGGATATCTGCCCAAGAAGCGAATGGAATTTTAGATGCGCACTGGAATCTTTCTCATATGCACTGAGGTCGAGGTCAATCGTTTCTCTGCAGTAGTCGAGCATAGCGAGCTGTATCTTCCTGAACGCGGCGTTGTCCGAAATTCGCTTGGCCAGCAGGTATATTGATTTTAGTGCACTTGCCTCTCTACCAAAAGAATCACGCAACTGGTCTAAAGATTTATCAACGTCATTTATTGCGAATGCAGACACTACACCGTATGTAACACCTATCACCATGAAAAACATACTAGCATCAGAAAGCGACAGCAGTTTTATTGGGTCCAGTGCCAACAGTGCAGAAATCACTACGACCGCGACTAGTAAAAAGCTGGTTCTCATAGTTAGATAGAACCCTTTTGATATGCTACGTTGGCCATAGTATCTATTTAGTTGTTAGAATTAAAAAATCCACGAGACTGAGACTGTCCGAATCGTTTTTTCGGGTGATGTCTTGAAAATCCACCTTTTTCAAATCTATTGTGTTGGTTTCGTCGATCTCCTTCACCGAATCGTCTTGGACCGTGCCCATAAAATTTCTGACCGCCACCTCTCCTAAACCCTCCTCTATTCTCATATGACGGCTCTGGAAGGTTCTCTGCTTCCTTATATGCAGAGGTATCAAGTTCAAGCAGGTTCATTTTAACTTTAGCAGCGTTCTCTATCTCTTCTATGAGGTATCTATCCCTAGAGGGGAATATACTAAATGCTCTTCCCTCAGCACCCATACGTGCAGATCTACCAACACGGTGTACATAGACCGCTGGATCCTCGCTTACATCGAAATTTATTACATCCGAAACATCAGTTATATCTAGCCCGCGTGCAGCCACATTCGTGGCTATAAGGAATTGTGTTCCTTTCCTAAAGTCTGATAATGAATACTCTCGCCGTGCCTGGCTTAGCCCTCCATGCATTATCGTCGCATCGAAATTGTTGTTCTTTAATAATCTGTATAGCATATCTGCGCCACGTTGCGTTGCAGAGAATATTATCGCCTTTTTCGGGTGATATTGGTTTATGTACGCCAATAAAACTGAGAATTTCTGGCGGCCGGAGGCGAATGCATAAGAGTGTGTTATTGTATTTACTGTTATTTCCTCTTCTTTACCAACATTGATTCTTGTTGCATCTTTCATGTGTTTTTTTGCTATCGAAACTATCATCGAAGGCATAGTCGCGGAGAACAGCATCGTCTGCCTGTTTTTCGGGAGTTGTGAAATTATGTATTCTATATCCTCAATAAAACCCATATCAAACATAGTATCTGCCTCATCAAGCACAAGAAATTTTATGCCCTCTGTTCTAAGCTCGCGTTGCTTCATAAGATCTATCAGCCTACCGGGAGTACCAACTATTATGTTTACCCTGCGCCTAAGTTCATTTATCTGCACATTCATTGATGCACCGCCGTACACAGTGACTATACGGAGGTCAGAATCCTTGCACATCTGCTTGGCGACGTCTGTTACCTGCAGTGCAAGCTCACGGGTCGGGGTTATTATTAACGCTGCATCGTAATCTGCCTTACTTACTCTATTTATGATTGGGATAAGGAAGGCACCCGTTTTTCCGGTGCCCGTCTTTGCCCTTACAACTATATCTTTGCCGGTTAATGCTAACGGTATCGCTGCTTCTTGTACATCCGTTGAGTTAACAAAACCCATCTTCTTTAGGGAAAGCAAAAGCTCTGGTTTCAGACCAAAAGATTCAAATTCTTTCATATCACAGTGAAATTACCACGAACTACTATTTATGCTTATAGTAACCTAAAGCCGACAGCGTGGC
The DNA here is from genome assembly GCA_021852265.1 of Nanobdellota archaeon. GTDB lineage: Archaea > Nanobdellota > Nanobdellia > Parvarchaeales > Parvarchaeaceae > Parvarchaeum. Next base: position 42,908 of record JAJZNV010000006.1, on the reverse strand, counting down.
TAGGAAATCGGCGCCTAAACTGACGAAAAGTATTAAATTGTTGATAACTAAGCTTAATAATGGCAGAAAAAGTGATAGCCCAGCAGGTTGCTGAATGGGCCCGGCTTACGCATGCAGTTCTCTATACTCCCTCATCAGAGGTTGCATACGCTCAGATATCTCCCATAGAAAATCTTTATGATGACGTTATAAAATTAAGCAAAGCCCAAGAAGAACACCTACTACTAAAAGACACTCTGCGAAAGGAGGGAGTTAAAGTGTATGAATTAAGCGATCTTGTAAAAGAAAATACAGGATTTAGAAATTATATCCAAGACAAAATAGAATCCTTATACAAAAAATCACGATATGCCGCAGACCCAAAGTGGTCTAAAAATATACGTACTGTCATAAGCGGCTATCCTCTGGATACCCTTTGGATGATGGCAGTGTTAAGACCAGAATTCTTAAGCATAACAGAAGAGAAGGATTTTAGGGCGAGAAGTGCTCTCCTGCACGTGCATCCCTTCGGAAACCTGTTTTATATGCGGGACCAGCAGTTTGTAACTGACAAGGGGCTGGTGCTAGGAAGCCTGAAAATGCCGGCTAGGATGGGTGAAACAGAATTAACAGAAATGGGGTTTTCAACGCTCGGGATTAAACCGGTTCATATCATGAAAAATCCGATGGAAGGAGGAGACTTTCTTCCAGCCGGCAATATCGCATTTCTGGGTCACGGTTATAGGAACACTCAAGAGAGTGTGAGTGAACTATTGGAAAGCGGAGCGCTCGGCTACGAAACAATCGCAGTTGTAACTCAGCCCGCAAACCAGGAAACGATGCATCTCGATACTTACTTTAATATACTCGGTCCGAATCTTGTGGTTGGAGATAAGAAGATATTAAGGACTGCTGAATGCACTGTTTATGTCAATGGCGGTAAATCATACAGAAAGACGACTAGTACAAAGTTTTTTGATTTCCTAAAAGCAAATGGTTTTGATGTGCTTGAGGTAGACTTAGAGAAGGAAAGGTTTTCAACAAATTTTCTTGCCCTGAAAGAGAACAAGATATTAATGCCTACAAATGATAAACTCGGCGTCGCGGCAAAAAGATACGAAGCGGCAGGCGTAGAAGTGCTTTCGATAGAAGTGAATGAATTACTCGCGGGATACGGAGGCGTGCACTGTATGACAGGTGCACTGCGCAGGGAATGATGATTTATGCAAGTAGGATTCAATAAAAACCCAATGCGCAGGATTTTTGAAGATATAATGGAGAGGCTGTCCCTTCAAAGCGTAGAGGACGTAAAATTAAATTTTAAGAAACAGCTGCCTGGCTATGAAGGAGATTTCGCAATAACTCTTGCATTAAGGGAAAGCAAAAAGAGCGGTAAAAACCTAGAAACGGTTGCCAATGAGATAAAAAATAAGCTGGAAAAATGTCCTTTCATTAAGAAGGCAAGCGTCTTAAACGGCTATGTGAATTGTTGGTATAATTATGAGTATATAGCAAAAGAGCTGGGCTCTATGCTCGACAAAGAGTATGGCAGAACCTTGGTAGGAAATGGAGAGAGAATAATGATCGAGCACACCAGCGTAAACCCAAACAAAGCTTTGCACATCGGGCACGTCAGAAATTCGTCTATAGGAGATGCACTTGCCCGCCTTTTGAGGTTCGTCGGCTATGATGTTACCGTTACTAATTACATAGATGATACGGGTGCGCAGGTGGCGGACAATATCGTCGGTGTGAAATATTTAGGGTTCCCGGAGAGAAAGGATGGTGTAAAGTTTGATCATTATCTCGGTGATGAAGTGTATGTGAAGGTAAATAGCCTGTACAAGGAAGATCCTACACTGCTGGAGAAACGGAGTGAAGTCCTTAAAGCAATAGAACATGGAGAAAATGATATCGCTCATTATGCAAGAAAGATGGTCCTTGAGGTGCTCAAGGCGCAGCTTCAGACTCTTGATAGGCTAAACGTGTTTTATAACCTTGTAAACTACGAATCACACATTCTTGCGTATAAGTTTTGGGCCACAGCATTTAGGCAGTTAAAAGAGATAGGGGCAGTGCGCCTCGAAACCGATGGTAAAAAAAAGGGCTGCTGGACGTTCGGACTTAACTCGTCAAACAATAATGATGATAAGATACTCGTGCGTTCTGATGGGACTGTGGTATACGCCGGAAAGGACATTGCGTATGCAATGTGGAAACATGGACTGTTAGACAGCGACTTTAGGTACAAGAAATTCGAAGTACAAAAAAATGGACAGGATCTGTGGACCACTACGCTAGACAAGGAGGGGGAATCTAAACACCCTATTTTCAATGGCGTCAAGACTTCTATAAACGTCATAGATATACGGCAGAGCTATGAGCAGAATGTGGTAACCGAAGCGATAGCGAAACTTGGTAAAGGTAAGGACCTGAGATATGTGCACTACGGTTACGAGGTCGTCGCCCTATCAAAGAATACAGCGCAAAAACTAGGCATCGAAGAGCAGGAAGACAAGGAAGTCTTTCAGATGAGTGGAAGGAAAGGGATATACATAAATGCGGATGATTTTTTGGATCAGCTTCATAGGATACTGTTTGAGCAGACTAAGAACAAAAACGCCAAGTTGGACGAAAAGGAATGCCATGATATAGCCGAAAAACTTGCCGTTTCGACACTGCGTTATGAGATGGTTAGGGCAGATCCAAAGAACGTAATAGTGTTTGATATAGACAAAGCTCTTAAACTCGAGGAAAAAAGTGCAGCGTATCTGATATATACGTATGCAAGGATAAGCAGCATACTAAAAAAGGCTGCTGAGACGAACCTGGCTAAAGAAGCATCTGAAGTAGGTGATTTAACTGAACCGGAGAAAAAGATTCTGCTCGGTATAGCAGGGTTCCCGGATGTGCTGGAACGTTCAGCGAAGTCTCTGGATCTTGCAGGCATGGCCAATTATATATCTGATTTCGCATTGGAGTTCAATTCATTCTACGTTAATACGCCCGTTCTGAAAGCAGAGAAAGAAAAAGTGGCATTTAGGCTTTGGCTTATAGATTCGTGTAGAATAGTTCTTTACAATGCAATGATACTGTTAGGGCTTATACCTATAGAAAGAATGTGAGCCTTAAACCAAAGGGTGTTCATAGGTCGTAAAAACTATAGCTACCAGTGCAGTACCGAAGCGTTTTTTCGGTACAAAGCTCTCAATTTTGAGTCTAGTATCCTTGAGCACCTCGCCAGTATTACCAAACCTAGAAGTGAACATTCCATTGAGGCTCTCCTTTAGTGTTACCTCTGCTTCTCCCTTCGACATGTTCCCATGGCACTCTGCAACAAGGCCGCCTAGTTTTTTGCCATCTTTATAAACCCATCCGAAAATCAGCCCCGCAGTGACTTGTTCCCCTTCCTTACCGCTCTCAACGCCCATGATAGTTTCGGCTACGGCACCGAACGGAAGTTCTCGTTTTTCGACCTCCTTTGCGGACGGTGGCATTATTGAAGAGTATGTTATTATGTTGAGATTATGTATCCCTGCTTCCATCAATGCCATATCAAATGAACCCGCATGTACAGTTACGTCACTTTCCCCCTTACCAGACGTTACAAAATAATTTTTTGGTATTCTATTCCCAGTTTCCATTAAAATTTGGTTTTTCTGGCGTTTCTTATATAAACATCCCAAAGTTTTGTTGCATGTTTGCATGGATCACCATTATATCTGCGTGATTCGCATGTGCAGTCGCTGTACAAAAGTCGTCTTGATAGTTCCTCGTATACCGCTTTTACAGGGTGTGCATAACCTTCTCTGGAGCCACTATTTACGTAACCAGATAGCTCAACACGTTCACCAATAAGAACTATGCCGTATATACGTACATCCTTTTTTTGAGAGGTGATAAGTGCCTCGCGTCCTTTCAGTATATCTTCTAACTTTAACAATCCGTTGTATTCCATTCTATACATCAGAAAATCACTATTTATATTCTTTGTGGGTATCCTTATATTACACATAGTAAAATTTAAATCTTTGATTATACTGATAGAGTTTATGAAGAAAAAACTGGAGCTGAGTTTGCAGGAAAAATACGCCCCTCATAGTGTATGTTTTGGCTGCGGTCCAGCGAACAAGAAAGGCTTTAGGATAAAAAGCAAGGTTAATGGTGAGAATGTAGAGCTGGATTTTAAACCAAAGAAGTATCACCATGTCTTTGAAGGTTACGTAAGTGGAGGCGTGTTATCCGTTATTCTGGACTGTCATAGCAACTGGTCAGCAGCTTACTATATAATGAAGAAAGGCGGGTATGATAAGCTGCCTGCCACGGTTACTGCGCAGTATACAGTCACCTTCCTAAAGCCCACTCCTCTCGACACGGTACTTCACCTGAAAACGCATGCCATAGAAATCCATGAAAACAAAGCGGAAGTAGAAACACTATTGGAAGCGAATGGCAAGATTACTGCCACTGCAAAGGGCATTTTCGTGGCCGTTAGGAAAGGACACCCCGCATATGACCGCTGGGGATAACGCTAGTACTCCTACTTTTTGTTCCAATTTTATTATTTTAACGTTGCATACCCTGCTAAAACATGATTAGCACAGGAGCAATGTATGGGACGGTTAGGTATATATCTTAAAAATTGAACATAATCGTATGATGACTTCCCAAAACCCGCAACAGTTCGATTATACACAGGTTGATAGGAGAAAAAGAATATCCAAGAATATACTGAAAGCACTTGGAATAACTGCGATAGCCGCGGCAGTGCTGGTTGCAGTTCTATATCTACTTTATCCAGCTGAATTAGGTTTGTTTTTTAATGCACTCGGGTCGACTTTTAACAGCCCCTCCCAAAGTAAAACTTTCTCCGCCCCCGGAGTGACATTTGCTTATCCTGCCAATTGGGTTTCAGTTAATACTTCTCAGTTCGCAAATTTGATCTCACCACAGAACACTACACAACCTTCAAAATTTGGGAACAAGAGCCAAGTTGCGATAATTATCCCTGCTTCTGAAGTCCTGTCATTTGCCGCAAGTGCACCAAGTCTTTTATCAGAGTATCTAACCAGTCCGGAGAACTTTATTGTACCCTCAAATTTAAGCTTTGTTGCAGCAGGGGCGATAACAATCTTAGATAGAAACTTTTCCACTTCGAACAGTATATTGGCGGCGATTCCGAATGCAAATATAACTGCCACGTCCGTAGGTGGCTATAGTGGGATATATGTGAAATTCTCGAATCAGAAAATCTTGAACGTAAGTGTTACTTATGCAGAACTTTCTATTGCAGAAGTTAATGGAAGTGTATGCTTTGTTTTAGGTATCTCGGAGTCGAAAAATCAGATTGGGACCGTCGACCAGGCCTTCAATCGTGCAGCCCAGAGCCTGCAATGTACTTTTAATGAGATAGGAACTAGCGTCCCAGCCTCGATTCTTGATAAATTCTTATCGTTGCTAGGCTAAGCTTTTCTTTGAGTGTTTTTTATACGCTAGTACCTGCGTGTCTTAAGTACCTTATATTCAAATTAATCTTTTCAAGGGTCTGATTCAAAGGATATCTAAGTTCATCACGGAAATTATCCTTCTGTGAGAAAAAAACACTTATCTCCTCTAAAATTTCTCTGTCTTTTGTCATCTCTAAGCTCTCTACATATTTGCGCAAGATTTTGGTTCCCGGCGCAAATTTTTGTGACAGTAATTTCCAATTATCTTTAATCCAAGGCCATAACGTTTTTGAAGCAAGGGGATTATATGTCGCGGCACTGGCTATGATCCATGAATCTTGAAGTCTTATCTTTTCTGATTTTGAGAATTCAAGTGCCTTTATTAGTAGATCCCTGTTTCGGAATTTTCCAAGAGCAGACAATATTAAAATGGTTTCCGTAGCGGAATTGGTAGTCTCATATAGGTTAAGCAGAGATTCAAAGACCCCAACATCTCCATTTATAGCCGCGGTAGAATAAACGCTTTGCAGCAAATCGGCGCGTATAACCTTTTTCTTCTTGAGATATGCATAGAAAATCGACAATAATCTTTTAGTTACTGTCTTGTCTCCTAAAAATCCGAGCACGTTTATTGCAGTTATCCGCATTATGCGATCTGTTGTGCTTTCCGCGCGTTTTTCTTTCCACCCTAATTTTTTAAGCAGTCTTCCAGCAATTAATCCGGTTATAGACGCTATTTTTTCATAAGAGGGGTTACCCTGATTAATAACACATAACCACACCAAGTGTTCGAGTGTGCTTGCGCTTAAAGGATATTGACAGTTTCCACAAAATCGGATAATAAAATCAAGATAACGCCCAGTTTTTATCATGCCTCCTCTTACCAGCGCAAAAATGTCATTTTCTACTCCCCAAGCATCTTCTATCGGGAGTTTCTTACTTTTTATAAGGTTCCCAAGCTTTTCCAGCAGCCCTTCACTGTAATTTACTCTGTAAAAGCCGTGCTGTCCATAATTTAGTTTTATCCAGCCACCCCCATTCGAGTTAATCGGGAGATCATGTAGTTTATACTCTTCGGTCAGCATCAGAATTTTATCATCGGAATCACGCAGGATCCCCTTTTTGTCACCAAGTGCATAGTGCACTGGCACTGGCCATTCATCTTTAGTTTCTCCAGAAAATAAAAAGCGCTTTTGGCACAGTCTGAATCCTTTGTTTTCTTCATACACGTTTATAATCGGATAGCCGGGTTTGTTTAACCATCTATCCATAATGGACTCTATTGGAAGCTCTGTCCCCGAAATATGCGACGCTTCCCCTACAGCTTTCCATAAGTCGGCTTTTGTTGCATTACCATATGCATGTGTGATAAGGTATGTCTTTAGGCCTTTACGGAAATTTTCCACGCCCGCATAATAATCAAGCATTCTGAGCACGCTGCCCCCTTTCCTGTAACTTATAACATCAAAAATATCCTCTATCTCTGTCGTGTTTCTAACATTTACGCTTATTGGATGAGTAGAGTTAAGCCCATCTGCCATGAGCGCGCTGTCAAATGCGTATAACAGGTATTCGAGGTCCTTCTCCCATTCGGGAAAAACATTTTCCATCGCTTTATAGCTCATCAGTGTCGCGAAACTTTCGTTTAGCCAGAGGTCATCCCACCAGGTCATTGTAACAAGATCACCAAACCATTGGTGTGCCAATTCATGAGCCACCGTTTCCGCTACTGACATTTTATCTCTTAAAGAGCTCTTCTTATCCACCAGAAGCCTACTCTCCCTGAAAGTTATAGCGCCCCAATTCTCCATAGCACCTACTGAAAAGTCCGGTATAGCTATAAGGTCCAGTTTTGGAAGGGGATACCTAACGCCGAAATATTCTTCAAAATACGCAAGGAATTTTTTGGTGTAACCAAGTGCCGTTCTCGCCAGCATGCCCTTTCCTGGAGTTGTAAGCACGCTTATTTTACGTCCATCCAGATCCTCGCTCTCTCTATCGAATTTTCCAACACCAACATAAAATAGATAAGTTGACATCCTAGGCGTCGTTTCGAACTCTATTACTTTCTTGTCATTATCGAGATACTCTCTTTTTGCAGGAGTATTTGACACCGCTTCTAGGGCTTTATCTATTTTTATAGATAGACTAAACGTTGATTTAAATGCAGGTTCATCAAAACACGGAAACGCTGCCCTGGCATTTGTCGGCTCAAAGTCCGTTGACAGCATAAATTCTTCTTTCCCGTTCATAAGATATTTACTCCTATAAAACCCATACATTCTATCATTGTTTTGCGTCACAAATTCGATTTTTAATTTTACTTTGTCTTTAAGTTCTTCTTCAAAAGAAAACTCTATTTCCTCGCGTTCAGGTATGGTGTTTACAGAAGCAGTTATTTCTCTACTGTCGAATTCTGCACGTGCATGTAAGATTTCTATCTCTTTAGAGTTTATCCGTATCTTTTTTGTCTTTTCTGTCAGGGAGACGGTTATCTCCTCTTCACCTTTCGACTTAAAAGTCCTTAAATCCGGTTCAAAGAACAGTTTATAACTCTCCGGGATAACATTATTCGATAATCCTTCATTCATTGCCATATACAGTGCCATCTAATATTTGACAAATTTTCTTATTTTTTCTAGTGTTTTGGCTAACGCTTCCTTGGATTCTCCTTTTCCATGGAACCAGAAGTCCAAACCGTCATTCTCCTGCCTTGGAACCAAATGTAGATGGAAGTGAGAAACACTCTGTTGTGCTGCGGCCCCAGACGCATTTAATAAATTCACCGCATTTACATTGAATGCATCCTTGTATGCCGATGCGAGTCTCTTGGCTGCTCGGACAATCTTATCGAGTGCGAGGTTTTCTATATCAAAAATATTTTCATAATGCTTTTTTGGGATTATTAGTGTGTGTCCTTCGCTGACCGGATTGATATCCAAGAAAGCCATAATGCTATCATCTTCATAGACTATCTTGGAGTCCACAGAATGAGCGGCGACTTCACAAAAAATGCAGTCCATAATTTGATATAATCTCAATTGTTCTTATACTTTTATCCCTTGAGGAGCTTTTTGGGCCAGGTATATACTTTTCAGCACACGGACTGCTAAGTATAAGTTTAGTCTTTACTTATCTTCTGGTTTTTCCAGAGTAAAATATAACATTGCCGATGTAATCAGTAATGATGCTATACCAAGTGAATAGCTTCCTATATATAATCCTGCGGCAGAGGTGATTGCCGCGATATTTGAGGAGATGTACCCGACTCTTGTTTTGTAAATAGTTTTGTGAAAGTTAAAACCTAATTTCTTGACATCAAGGATAATTTTTTCTAGGTTTTCCATTTGATTAATTTACAGTAGATTATATACGCATTTGAATAATGAATAAAGAGTTAAATATATCCCTTTACAGAACTTACTATGCTATCGGACGAAATACTTTCATCCTATATCGGTTCAGAAGTCACCGTTAGATTCCTTTCTAAAGGTCACGCCAGCGGAATATTGAGTTCAGTAGATAAAAACTCCATACTCCTGCGCACAGAAGGCTCAGATGTTACTATAGCACGTTCAAAGATAAAATACATTGAGCACAAGCCTCCTGGGAATAAGGAATTTGAGGTAGCGATAAAAAATGCACTTCAGAATCTTATAACGAGTGGAAAGGCAAAGACGGAGAAGGAGGCAGTTGCCTTATTAAAAAGAAAGTTTAACAAAGACGTACGTGAGAAATAATGTTCTTCTATTGTTTATTCGCAAACCGCGGAGAACTTTGTGCATAATGCATAATCAAACTTACCATATGACTCATTTATAATTAGGTTTGTATTCTTATAATGTGTATAATCTATAGTCATATTTACAATCGCAGAACCGTCTGGTATCCCTTTTCCAACACAGGTCGTGCTTGAATTCGGTGAAAGATCATCGCTGGTGCAATTAAGCTTCATAACCGGATCTGTAATGTCCCTAGGGCTGGTAAGAGTGACACTTGCATACGATCCATTCAGAACAATAGAGAAAGGTTCTCTGTTCAGCAGCGTCAAGTCCACCACGCCGCTGTTTGAGGAAACAGAACCCTGTGTGACAATAACTCCGCTAAAGCCAGTTATATTTGTTATATTGGTCGGGAAAAAGGTCGAGAAAGACAGTATATACCAGCCGGTTCCAACAAAGAGGATTATCAATAGTATTACATAATAGCTGAATCTCATGTATAAGGAGGGGAGCCCTCATTTATTAATTTTATATTTTTTTATCCGTTACAACCTCTTTAGAGAAACCAATATAAATGAGGGCGGAGACTATCTCTGGTGGAAAAGAAAGTTAAAATATTTGCATTCGGAGGAAGCCTCAGAAAAGACTCGTACACCGCGCATATCCTGAAAGGCCTTGCGGAGTTTATCCCAAATGACGCAGTGCTAGATACGTTTGAACCATCGGATCTGGGCAAGCTCCCGCACTTTAATCAAGATGATGACATGTCTCAACCGGAAAGTGTTAAGAACTTTAAGGAGAGAGTGAAGGCTGCGGATGCAATAATTATAGTTACGCCTGAATACAATTATTCAGTTCCGAGCCTGATAAAAAACGCAATAGAATGGGGTTCACGGCCTTATGGTGACAATTCATTTGATGGAAAAACCGCCGCTATAGTAAGCAGCTCCATAGGAATGCTGGGCGGTTCCAGAGCGCAATATCATCTTAGACAGATAATGACTTTTCTTGGATTGCAGGCTGTGCAAAAGCCGGAAGTTATGATACCGTTTATACAGGATAAGTTAGGGCAAGATGGCAAAATAAAAGATGAAGAAACAAAAAAACATATACGCGATATAGTAAGTGCACTTGTAATTCTAACACAAAAATTATCTGCATAGTCAGCTCACGTACTTGTCGAAAGACTTATAAACGCTGAAGGCAATGATTTACAATGCGATATTCGCTAATTGCAGTGGTGCTGATTGTTCTTGCAGTGGTGGGCGTAATCTATTTTTATCTCGCATACCCTCAAACTCAGAATAATGTTTTTATAAGTTTAATAGACCCTCCTAATGTGCCACATGGAACGCAGAGCTTGAACATAACGTATTCTTCTGTGATGGTGCACACTATTTCGGGCAATAGCAGTGCGTGGGTAAGTGCTCCAGGCAGTGGAACTCTAAATCTTCTTTCTCTTATCAATGTAAGTGTAGTACTTGGGAGCTTATACGTCCCGAATGGCTCAAAAATAAACATGATCCGCTTTAACGTTACTTCTGCAAGCATTGAATTAAATAATACCGTCTATCCAGTGACGTTACCAAACGCGCAAATAACTGCCAAGGTCACGACAAATACTTCGGTTAATGGAACTACTAATCTAATAACAGAGCTTTCACCAACAGTTATAACTGTGTTTACTGCTAATTCTACAGTATTTATTATGGTTCCGTCTGTACGTGCGGTATCCGTAGGTAATTCGAAATTAAGAGGCGCGACTATAGGGTCCGAACACGGATTAGATATCAAAGAACTGCATGCTTTGAGGAATAATATTGCCAACATAAGTATTTCAAATACTTCACTTTCTTCAGTGTCAAATATAACACATCTGTCTGTCACTGTAAAAGACAATTCAAATCAGAGCATTATCATAAGGCATATAACACTGTTTGGTAACCAACTGATATCCGTTGATAACATCTCCGTTGGGCCTTCTGGGAATATATCTAGGGAGGATAGAGGTGGCTTCGGCACAGCCAATAGTTCTGGATATGATTCGGGGTACAACAATACTTACACTTCCGGTGAATATGAAAGTGAAATAGATCACCAGGGGATCTTGCAGGCATCATTCAAGACTATCAACTTCCTTGTAGCGCAGAACGGAACATTATTTTTACCGGCTTTGGGCAGCAACTTTGAAGGTGAGGGCTATACACTAGCGGCAGGGCAATCCTTTACATTTAACTTCAATGGCAGGATAAGTTTAGGTGAAAATCATGTTTCAGTTAATCTAGTATCTGGTTCTACATATAGAGTAGTTATTCAGGGACAGGAAGGTGCCCGTGCAACTGCTAATGTAACTGCAAGTTAAGTACTTCAATACGAACATGATTTTATGAAAAACAGCACTCCAAATTCATCTTTACCATCTGGAGATAAAATAATGTACCTTGTAGCATACATAATACCTATACTCTCAGCGGTTTTTGTCTATATACAGTATGGTGCTCGATATAGAAATCTTAGATTTCATTCGATTCAGTCAATAATATACTGGATAAGCGTTATTATAATTTATTACATTTTAAGTGTTATTCTTATTGCGACGTGGGCATTCTCACTATTGGGTTTATTGTCTCTTTTGTGGGTGTTAGCATGGCTCTTTGGAATGTATGTTGGATATCAAGCAGTAAATGGCGTTAATATCGAGATACCTATAGTTGCAGATATAGCAAAGACTATCTAAATCGTTTACAAAGAAAATTCAGTATTGCTGGCCCAGGTTTAAATAATCATTGCCCTGTTAAAATATGATATGACGGTAAAGAAACTGCCCAATACAGTCGGGTCTACTATACATAAGCACAGATATGAAAACAAAAGAAATCGAAATTAAAAATCTGCTTGAACATGAAGAGATAGACTCGAAGGCCGTTGAAAAAATAAAAAGTACACTCCTATCCCAAAGGTTTGTACCGATAGTGGTTACAAACGCGGGGAAAAATAAATATGTGATATTAGATGGGCACCACCGGTTTAATGCCCTAAAAAAGCTCGGTGCTAAAAAAGCCCCTTGCATAGTCGTGAATTATGAGGAGGTTGAACTATCTTACTGGAGATCAGAATACAACTATGTTAAAAGACAAGATGTAATACTGGCAGCACTTAGTGGAAAACGTTTTCCGATAAAGACCACCCGGCACATGTTTAATTTTAATCAGGAAGATTACACAGTTAATCCTAGTAAACTGCTCTCCACAAAGAATCTGGGTTAGCGGAGGAATTCTCGTTACGCATGCTGAAGCGCTTCAAAGTTTCCTCACAGTGTATTATCCATTTTGGATAGCTGGACTTACTCTAACTATAATAGGCATACTTTTGATAACAGTGTCGCAATAGGCAAGTATTTAAATTTGACGTTTCTTAACTCATAAGAGAATATGAAAAAGATAGTGCCTAAAGTTTATCTCATTGCGGAGACTTCGCTGGTAAAAGAAAATCTGGAGAAAATGCTTTCTGATCACGGCGGAGACATTGCAAAAATGTGGTATGATTCAACGCAGGCGGCAGCATCGAGCAACGGAGAGTATCTAATCGAGGTTGCTGGAAGGATGTGTTATGAAAGTTATGGTGTGGGGATGAACCCTAATGTTACGAAAATAAGGGGCACATCTAAAGAGTATCTTGAGAATATTCTATTAAAAGGAGATGGTTCAATACTTGAGCATTCGACGGTCACTTTTGCATTTCTTAATGTCTCTAGAGTATTTACCCATGAACTTGCAAGGCATAGAGTTGGGACTGCTATAAGTCAGGAATCTCTGAGGTACGTGCGGCCCAAAGAAATAAAACTATGGGTCCCACCAGAGATGGAAAATGATAAAGACTTTGTTGAGGCAGTAGAAACCATAGAAAACGGGTACAAAAAACTCGAGAAAAAATATAACTGGGATAGCATGGATTTCAGTCTGAAAAAAATTCTTACTTCCGCCCTTAGGCGTATACTACCTGATGGAATAGCAACCAATGTTATATGGACTGCAAACCATAGAACTATAAGACACGTTATAACTATGAGAACATCTCCTTACGCCGAAATCGAGATAAGAAAAGTTTTCGACGAGGTAGCCAATAAGATGAAAGTGCGTTACCCTCTTATTTATCAGGACTTTGAGAGAACAGAGCTTCCTGATGGTACTGGAAGTTGGAAACCAAAAAATATAAAAGTGTAAACCAGAATCTATCGTGACTTAAAGTTTTTATATCTAAAGTGCATACAAATAAAATGCATCTGTTTTGGAAATCGTTTAAGTGCAAAGTATGTGGGTCTAAATTTAAAACACAGCAAGAACTAGATTCACACATGAGTACACATGCTGCACAACCGACAACACCTCCACAACTACAGAGTCAGTCCTTCAAATGTGATAAATGCAGTGCAGTATTCAACACAAAAGAGGAACTTGACTCCCATTTAAAAACACATACAACTGAAAGCACCGATCAATTGCCTCCTAAAAACTAAAGTACAATATACAAGGGTGCTTCTTAATTGCTTTTTATTCTCTAATTACAAAGTCAACTACCTGACTCTTAGCGCATTAAGTATAACTGTTATGTCTAGGCCTTCCTGTACAACAGCCCCGATTGGAGGAGGTATAACGCCGAAGCTCGCAATCACCATAAGAACTATACTCATCCCTACACCTATGTAGATGCTTTGCTTGGCGATTTGAAGCATGCGTTTACCTATCGTAATTACATCGGCGACCTTTGTTATGTCATCAACCAATAAGACCATATCTGCTGCCTCAGCAGTTATTCCAGTACCATGTGCACCCATTGCTATACCAACCGTTGCCGTTGCCAAGGCTGGCGCATCGTTTATTCCGTCGCCTACCATTGCGGTAGCTCCCTCTTTTTCTGTCGCCGTTTTTATGAACTTTACTTTATCATTTGGCATCAGACCTGCTTCAAAATGGGAGATACCTGCCTGATCCGCTATAACTCTTGCATTTGTCTGGTTATCCCCCGTAAGCATTATAACTTCGTTTACGCCTATGTCTTTAAATTTCTGGACAGTGGTCTGCACACCGGGTCTTATCTGATCGGTTAATACTATTATCCCCTCTAATTTGCCATTAATTGTTATGAATGAGCAGAGTTTCCCGTTCGCATTCGCTTTATCTACAAGGTTGATATATTTTTGAGCTAGCTTCTGAGATGCCTCGCGCTCATAAAGTTTTCTCGAACCAATCACTATACGCTTTCCTCCGAGATACCCTTCGACTCCAAAGGAAGGGGTCTCTCTGAATTTTTTCGGGACTTCAAGTCTTTTGAACTCAGCCTTCGCGCGTTTAGTCACTTCTATTGCTAGAGGATGAGATGAAAGCTGTTCAAGGCAGCCGCTCTTGTATAGAAGATCTCTCTTGCTATATACTCCGATGGATAAAATATCCTCCATTACAGGAGCACCGAATGTTATTGTTCCTGTTTTATCAAAGAAGACTGCTTTGACACCGCTTATCTGTTCCATTGCTGCGCCACTCTTGACAACTATGCCATCCCTAGATGCCTTATTTATTGCGGATAACACTGCTATCGGCACCGCTATTATTAATGGACAAGGTGTAGCAACCACTAAGACAGCAAGTATTGTCGACACCTTAAACGTAACAAAAAAACCAAACGCACCCATAGCCAATGTAAGCGGAGTAAACCAGACAGCATACTGGTCTGCTAGTCTCTGTACGGGTGGTTTGTGTTTTTGTGCATCCTTTACGAGTTCGACAATACGTGCATAAGCACTTTCTTTACTTATTCTATCGGTCCTTATCTCAAATGTGTCCGATACATTCACGCTCCCGCTCATCACGGTATCGCCAGTTCTTTTTTTAATTGGTATAGGCTCACCTGTCAACGCAGACTCATCAACATATGATTCTCCAGATATTATCGTACCATCTACCGGTATAAGATCGCCACGGGCCACAATTAGAATATCTCCTACAACTACTCGCGTTGCATCTATATTTTCTAGGTGTGAACCTACCTTTTTTCTAGCTAGCTTAGGTGCCCTTGCCAAAAGAGCCTCTATAGAAGAGGAAGCTCTTCTAAATCCGTATCTCTCAATTCCTTCCCCGCTAGATTGCATAAGTACTATTATTGCTCCAGCAAATGACTGATGCAGTATTATTGATACTATTATGGCCAGCATCGCAACTATGTCCGAAGCAAATTTGCCCGCCAGCATCTTTTTTAAAGTTTGAAAAACTATTGGAATACCTCCTATTATAAGCGTCAAGAACCAGATTATATCCGCGAATTCTCCGTTTATGAAGAAAAAGAATAGTACACCAAAAAGAAGACCTATGAATGCAAATGAAGGTAAAGGATATACGCTTATAACGCCAAATGTCCATTCATAAAATGACCTAACTTTATTTCTGTTTTTCGTAAGTGTGGACATCGCCATCAAATTTATAATAATTACTGTAAATATTTAAGCTGTCGAATTTAAAATAAAGCTATGCTCTAAATGGCATTTCTGATTTCAATTCAACAGGTCTATTTTAGACCTATTTGATTTAGTAACTCATCGGAATATCCGATAAAGTGAGAACTAATCTGCTTTAACCTGTGTTCATGCATAAAATCTATCCTTTTTAATATCTCAATAAGTCCAGTGTTTTTCCCGGTGTCTAAACGCGACATGTCACGTTCACCTTCCGAGAAGTAGAGCTCTTGTTCAACAACACCACCTTCGCTCTTTTTTTCAGTGTACCTTACAATCAGCGTATCATTCCACTTTCGGTTAATAAATAATGCAAGCAAGCTTTTTGATTCATTATTTTTATCCCCTTTAGAAAAGGAACAAAGTTTATTTGAAGAAATTAGTTCGTAGCCTCCTAATGAAACATTTCCTTCAAGTGTATCCATATATACGCTGTCCTGTAGAGTATACTTGTCACTTATCCCATTACCAGGTTTTCCGTCTATACTGTTCTCGTCACCCGTTTCAAGTGTTATATCAACGCAGTTATGGCCTTGGTTTAGTTCACCGTATACTTCGTATGTTAGACATTCAGCGCTTAAGTTTATTAGATCCGCTTGATTTAATGCGTGAATGTTATACTCACTATTATGCCTTGTATATTTAGTCTTTGTTTGGACGTCGGATATTGTGTTTATATATGTGCCAAGGCCAGAACGCCAGTTAAATTTTTGCTCCGACTGCACAACCGATAAGGCAGGGCTCGTAGAGCTTTCCGATACTATCTTTTCTAAGTCTGCAATTTTCATCTATTTTATAGAAACAAACTTGTACAAATACTTAACTTTCTTAGTATAAATTGTAATTTTTACTAAAAATTATTACACACCATAACCTGTGCCAGAAAAGCTCAAACAACAGAAAAATTTAATACCAGCGGTAGATGATCTGAGACGTTGGTATCCAGGACCTTGAAACCAGTGGCTTTTACATCCCGAGATATAAGGATATGGTCAGTTATTTCCGCACCGTTTGCATACTTGGCATTTTTTAGGTACAGCCTGCTGCGGGTATTCTTTATTTTATATCTAACTATTAAGTTATCCATGTTTTTCTCCAGTAATTCCATTGTCTTTGTATGAGGTGGTAAGTTGAAATCTCCACAGAGTAACTTAGGCTCTTCAAACTCTGAGAGTGTATTCAGAATCATTCTAGATTGAAGCAGCCTCTCTGCTGTATCTTCTCTCCATTTACCCGGTATAAGCACACCATGTGTATTACACACCCAAAAGGATTTATCACCCTTGTGCACCCGTATACATAATAATCTAGATCTCGAATTCAAGCCGAAAAGTTCTACCGTTTTAGTCAACACCCTTTCCCTGCGCCCGTCAATTTCTAAACCACGTTTTACAAATATCGCAAGGAAGCTACCGAGCGAGACGTATGGTTTTGACCGGTAAGGAACAAAATCACTGAGCACATTGCTTATTGTAGAGTATGCTGCTGGCAGGGTTATGTTATTTCCCAAGACACCCCCGGGTGCCTTCGTTGGCCCGCTGCTGGTTGGCTCATCCATCTCTTGGAACACGAAAATGTCAGTTGTTTCAGATTGTTTTTTTATGAAGTCTACCAGCTTTCTAATGTTTGCGCCGTGTTCTATGTTCAGAGATATTAATTTCACAGGATACCACCATTTGAATATTTATATATGACTGGTATTCATATTTAATAATATTGCAGCGTATGGCATCTAAGAAGGGTATAGAAACACTTTTGCTAAAGCATGTAATGGGTGCGCCATCCAAATACCAGAACAGCTCGGATGGTACTGCATTTAAAAAAGGACTGAAAAAAGCTTCAAAATTCGGTCTTTCTTGCCTTGGACTGGGTGCGTTTGATGCACTTCACCCAAAAAGTATAGATTCACTTGCAACAAGAGCAGGTAAATGGCTCGGCAAATACATACCGGGCGCACTGCAATTTATTTTTCCAGTGTCGACACAGCTTTACCAGCTTGGACTGATGAGCACAGATTTCGGCGCTGGCGTAGCAACACTGTACGATAAAAAAGCATCAAAAAAGGAGAATCTTGCAAATCTAATCACTGGTCCTGCAAATGCAGTCGGAATGGATTATTCATCAGCTTCGATAGCCGCCGGTAAACCTGTATACCCCCTGCCTAAGGCAGATTATGGTTGGAGAATAAACGCGTTCAAACACACAATGTATGGAAGCCTGGCAAAACTTGTAAATACACCCTCTTTTATTCCAGGGCTGCTTACTGGGTACGTTCTTGGAGTATATTCCCTAGCTGCTTATGCAGTTTTAAAGACAGCATTTTGGTTGTATAAGAATGCACCACGTGTAAAGGCGTGGATGAAAAAGACCAGCGCAAATCTGTACAGTAGCCTTGATAAATCATGGAAATTCTACAAGACAAAAATTGAAAATGGCTACACCTACCTTACTAACAGATGCAAAAGTGCCTATGCACGCTTGTCCGCAGGAGCGAATAAACTCACACGCGGGATAGATAATGCTCTGCAGAGTATTAAGCCTAGCAGGACACTACAGGCTTATATGGATATCCCCACTCTCTAGATTATCATAGTGGCAGAAGCTCAAAACTGCAGTAGAAGTACACTGCTTTATTTAATTCAATGAATTAGATTTAAATACAAAGAACTATGCTAAATTATCTTAGTATGGACACTGTCGAACCGGTTAACAAAGCAAAATTGCATTTCAAATTTATTTACCTGATCGTCGCACTGATATCAATAGTCACAATTCTTTTTGTTTACTATGCACTAACTGCCCATGCAGGAAGCCCTGCATCTATAGGAACAGTGTCACCGGGAGACAATGTTAGCGTCTACTACACCGGATATCTAACCAATGGTACCGTATTCGGCTCGAATGTAGGTCAGAATCCGCTTAATTTTGTAGTTGGTTCAAGTCATATAATTACCGGCTTCAATAACGCTGTGATAGGTATGTCACTTGGAGAGACTAAAAATATTACCCTGCCACCTTCAGAGGCGTACGGTGATGTTAACAAATCACTGATAATAACAGTGCCGATCTCAGTATTTCAAAATCAGACCGTATACTTAGGAGAAACTGTTGGTAATGCATATCAGCAGGGCAGGATAATCTCATTAAACCGCACAAATGCAACCATTAATTTTAATCCTCCTCTGGCAGGAGACACTCTGATATTCAGTATAAAGGTCGTGGGGATTAAGGGTTGAATGTTTGTTTCTATAAATAACAGCCTTCTCTTATAACAAATATATTCTCAAAATACCTAGGTTATAAATGGCACTTTCGGATTTTCCACGTATAGAAGATCATGGAGTTTTGTTCAATAATAGAAGCGCGGCCTTGGTTTCTAAAGATGGAGAGATAGATTGGGCATGTTTTCCAAATTTTGATTCAGATCCGGTGTTTTTCTCTATACTTGACAGGAGCAGCGGAGGTTATTTCGCAATATCTCCGGTAGATTCAGATTATAAATCTTCTCAAAGATACAAGGAAGATACAAATGTACTTCTGACAGAATTTTTTTATAACGATAAGTTAGCTTTAAGATTATCGGATTTCCTGCCCATGTTGGACCAGCCGCAGGCGCTCCTTCCCGAAATACATAGGCGCGTAGAGTGCTTTAAAGAGGCGATTGATGTTAAAATAGATTTCTTTCCGTTCAATCAGAAGGAGAAACTAGAGGCTGTGGAATTTGCTGATAATGGGTATATAATCAAAATGGGGGACAGGACACAGGCCCTGTCTACGGACATAAAACTCGATAAGAAAACAAATGGTATTAGTGGGGTTTTTAAGATGTCAGCCGGCGAAGTAACATGGTTTGTAACCGCGAATTCTGTTAAGGAAAGCCACCACATAAAAAGCTTCAATAGCGAGCACCGTCTAGACGAGACAGAACTCTTCTGGAAGACCCTTATATCTAAATCAAGGTACTCCGGAGAGTTCTCGGAGTGGATAAACCGGTCCGTGTTAGCTCTTAAGGGGATGTTCTTTGACCCGAAATATTTTATGGTTGCGGCGCCTACAGCTTCCCTACCCGAGGTTGTGGGTGGCGGAGAAAATTGGGATTATAGATTTATGTGGATACGTGATACCGCCTATGTCATAGATGCTCTTGCTAACCTTGGACATATAGATGAGGCAATGAAGTTCTTCTATAGTCTCGTGAATCAAATACAGGCAGATAAAGGCGTAATAAAGTCCATGTACCCTATCTCTAATTCGAATGCAGTTGTTGAGAGGGAAGTGCCACTTAACGGGTATCTGGACTCAAAACCGGTAAGATTCGGGAATAAAGCGATAGAACAGTTCCAATTAGATCAATATGGCTCTTTGATAAACGCAATAAACGTAGCGCAGAAACATGGTGGGACTATAACTACAGAGATGCTAGAGATGGTAAAGACTACCGCACATAAACTCATGGAACGTTGGATGGAGCCGGATAGGTCTATATGGGAAATGAGAAGCGAGGATCGTCAATATGTATATTCCAAAATAGTTGCATGGGAGGCTCTGAATAACGCTGCTACACTCCTTTCAAACATAGAATCTCCCGAAGAAATAAATAAGATTCATGCAATAGCCGATGAGATAAAGAAGACTGTACAGGAAAAAGGACTGGACAAGACTCGCCATTTTTATGTTCAGTCCTTCGGCTCAAATAATGTAGACGCGGCATTGTTAAGGTTGCCTTTAGTGGGTTTCTGCAGCCCGCACGACGAACTATTTGTTAACACTTTTAAGGAAATAGAGAAACGCCTAATGCCTACTGATTTTTTGTTCAAGAGATACGAAGTCGAAGACGGCAAGCCTTTTTCAGATAACGGATTCTTGTTAATATCATTTTGGTATATTGAGGACCTTGCGCTTATGGGCCAGGTAGAACGGGCAAGAGAAGGTTTGGGAAAATTGTTGACATACTTCAATGATCTTCACCTACTACCGGAAGAGTTAGATTTAAAGGACAAGAAATACCTTGGAAATTATCCACAGGCATTATCTCACGTCGGATTGGTGTCAGCGATACTGGCTCTGAATCAATACAAATAGCAGAATTTTACTTGCAGTATACCAATTTGGTCAGTGTCTGATTTATGGTATATGGCATGCAATGCCAAAAATTTAAATGTAAGTGTGTCGACCATTTTGATTCTGTTTTTAGTATGGATTATGTGAATGTTTAAAATGTGATAGAGAGAGTATTAATAGTGGAAGAGGATAATGCGGTAGGCATAAAAAGCATTCTTAATAAGATGGAGGTAAGCCTTATCCTAGACACTTATGATGACATCTTTTCGGATTTTGATCCCAGACCATACAGTGAGCGCTCATTATCTGAAGACTTTTTATCCGAAGCTAAGCGTGCGACTCGGGATAAAGGGGAGGGAGTTGAGCTAAGGTTTTTGATACCGAAAGTAACTAGAAGCTTGTCACATGAGGAACTAATAAAGCAGCGCTTAAAAGAGCATTTCAGGAGGCATTATAAAAGCGCAAAAAAGGCCATTTTAGCATATAAACAACAGGCATTACTGCTTATCCTTATTGGCATAATCTTAGGTCTCGTGGATGCTCTTACTTTATCCACGCCCGTGACATTCGACTTAAATGCTATACTGACCGACGCAATAGGCATAGTTCTTACGCCAGCTAGCTGGTTTAGCATATGGACCGGCCTTGAGCATCTGATTTATCAGCCAAAAGAAGAGGTTGCGGAAGAAGCGTTCTATAAAAAAATGGAATCAGTGCACATAACTTTTACGCCATATTAGCTGGCTAATCTCTTAACAATCTGCCGTATACGGCATCTATGAGTAAGATACGCACCTTATCTTTGTGTTTTAGCTTTACTTCGTATATTGGCAGAAGTACTCGCTCGCACTCAAATATAGTCGCTGATGGAAACAGCGTCCTTATCCACTCTTTCTCTATGCGTTCATCAACACGGTGATTTATTATTAGTGAAGCATCTGCACCCAAAGTGGATGTTGCCGGCCTTTC
Organism: Nanobdellota archaeon; assembly: GCA_021852265.1. Taxonomy (GTDB): domain Archaea; phylum Nanobdellota; class Nanobdellia; order Parvarchaeales; family Parvarchaeaceae; genus Parvarchaeum. The sequence continues at coordinate 21,225 of JAJZNV010000006.1, read as the reverse complement.
TAACATAAGAAATTTTTTATAATCGATAAGCGAAGCCCCTTTTCTATCCGAATGGATAAGGTTTCTAAGCTTTAACCTGCTAAGCGAATTATGCACTGCTCTATTCCCCATGCCTAATTCTTTGCTTATCTCAGCAGGAGTCCTTTTACCGTCTTTCGCCAAAACTAAAAGAACATCGTGGTCCTCTGGCAGGAGTCGGTTCTCTCCGCTGAGTGGACCTTTAAACAGGGATAGTTTACCATTTAATACAGCAAACTGCAGTTTATCATCCAATAGCAGAAACTCTTCCTTATACTCCCTCCAGTGTTTTAGTGGGAACCGGATGCCGGCCAGAACCAGGCTTATAAATTTTTTGTTTATTGATTCTATATCCTCGATTTTTTCTCCAAATATCCCAAATCGTTTTCTTTCATTTTTCATCGCAAACTGCATTATATAGGATTCATCGACTCCTTCACGGAGTGCTTTCACGCTAATCACTTTCTTAGGTATTATTGCAGGAGGTTGTGAGGGGCTAACTGCCTTTTTCAGTTCACTTATAACCTTCGATAGCCTTTCGCCGGCAGCAGTGCGTTTTAATTTAGGTGTGGCCCCCGCGTTGGCAGTCAACATCTGTTTAACGTGTATAGTTCTGGTTATACCGAGTCCAAACGATGAAAAGTCACCTGGATTGTGAGTAGCAATGCCTCTTAGAATTGTCCTTGTGAAAAATATGTTTACCGCCTTGATGTCATTCTCTATCGTAAGTTTACCTATAAATCCATATGAACATTGAGATAGTACATTCTTATCCACATTTGCAGGTCTTTGCGAGACCAATAATAATCCTATTCCACGCTTGCGTCCCCTCACTGCCAATTCCTCTATCATCCCTAGATTGTGGCGAACCTGTGGTACAAATTTGTCTGCTTCTTCTACAACAACAAGGTAAGGGGATTTTAACTCGTTCTCCAATAAATATAACTCCGACAGTACTCTATTAACAAGGTATTCCTTCTGTAACGTATCAGATAAATCAAGTATGACTGGAATATTATTCTGTATGCTCATTCTAAATAAACTGTGGAAATCCACTTCAACCCCCAAATCACCATGGTTTCCGCCAATGATTATTACCTGAAAGGTGCTCCTTAGCGGATAATATTCACCTTCAGGATCTATCACACAGAACGGAAGCTTTCGCTTGCACAGTTCCTCAAGAATAACACCCGTGAGATAAGATTTTCCAGAACCGCTCTGGCCAAATATACATCCCCTCCCGGTTATCATGTTTTGTGCAGGGATATTCACATTTTTAGAGAGGTTTATACTGTCCTTATCCATAATACGATTTATAGGGGTATTAAATTAAATACTATTCTAAAATACATAGTTAAGTTTTTATTTGTTCCACAGATAAAATCTGTATGACAGCCCGCAAGAGCCCCTCGAATAAAAACGTCGTGTTGGGAATACTCGTGCTCGCCACTATGATGGTTGGCGTAGACAGCACGGTTGTATTACTGGCTTTTCCTACAATTGTAAACGAGCTTAACTCAAATTTTCTTAGTATAATCTGGGTTATATTAGCATATCTCCTAATCGTTACGGTTTGCACGACACAACTTGGCAGAATCGGCGACATATTCGGAAGAGCAAGGATATTTAATTTCGGTTTTATAATATTTACGGCGAGTTCATTTGCATGCGGTTTGGCCCTCTCAGATACGTTTTTGATAGGGTCCAGAGTTTTCCAAGCGATAGGAGGTGCGATGATGACTGCAAACAGCGGCGCAATAATCGCGGATACCTTTGAGCCGAAAGAGCGTGGCCATGCATTCGGATTTACAGCTATGGGCTGGAATGTGGGAGCGATGCTTGGAATAGTTATAGGGGGAGTAATAACTACATTCTTAGGATGGCGTTATATCTTTTTCATAAACGTTCCGATAGGTATTGTGGCATTCTTCTACGGATTGAAGTATATACGTGATAACCCAATAATAAAGAGCGGGATGGATATACCAGGGATGCTCACATTTGGTGCAGCAGTATTTTTGCTCTCTTATAGTGCTATAAATTCTATTGCTACTTCATTATCAATTTCGGATGTAGTTATGATGCTTATGGGGGCAGCATTACTCCCCGCCTTTGTATTATGGGAATTAAAAACGCATAGTCCGATGCTTGACCTTCGCCAGTTTAAGAATCGCATTCTTCGTTCCAGTATATTGGCGGCGCTGTTTCAGAGTTTAGGATACCTCGCTATAGCTTTTCTTATAATAATGTATATGCAGGGGATTAGGGGGTTATCCCCCCTTGATGCGGCACTAGTTTTGGTGCCAGGGTATATACTTAGCGGACTGCTAGCCCCTTTTATGGGGGGCCTCGCAGATAGATATGGTGCAAGAAATATAGCAACTGCAGGGATTGCACTTATGTGTGTAGCCATACTCCTCTATTTGAATCTCAGTGCGACACTGTCATATTACATTTCACTTATACTTGCTGCATCAATTGTATCTGGCATCGGTTCAGCAATGTTTTTCCCATCGAATAACCGGGCCGTTATGGCAAATGCACAGCCTGGCGCGTATGGGGCCACAAATGGACTCCTGAGAACTATGAGCTCACTGGGTATAATGTTCAGCTTTGTGCTTGTTATCTCTGTCGCTGCGCACTCTATCCCAAAAAGCACTGCATTTGAGATATTTGTCGGCACAAGTACACTCATAGGAAAAGTTTCTGCAGAATTCATGTCCGGTATATATGTTGCCTTGTATGTTGCACTTGTGATATTAGCAATCGCAGGAATACTATCATTCACACGAGGACGCGATATAGAAGGCGGTAAATAAGTTTATGGACTTGTTTACCCATATATTATTTCCATATACAATCGCATTTGGACTATTTGGTCAATCTGCCACTAATTATATCGCCGCTGCTGCACTTGGAGGTGGCTTACCAGATGCGGATATCCTCCTCTACCCACTTACGAAAATATTTCCACGCTTTAAGCATCATGGGATAACGCACTCTATTATAGGAGTAACCGTTTTTTCTCTGATAATGGCGTTTCTCGCAGTATGCATATCGGTAGGAGACTATTTTTTGTTTTTTGTTGCATTTGAAATAGGCGGGCTGACCCACCTTGCACTTGACGGATTTACAAATTTTTCTATTCCACCATTTTCCCCGCTATCTGAACGACAGCTGCATGCAGATGCGGACGTAGCCGTGAATCTCGTGGTTACTGCAGGGTCAATAAGTGCTTTCTTTATCCTTTTGTTTGAAAAAGGAAGCGTGCCGATGGCAGTTTGGACTTATACCGTTTGGACAATTTTTGCCGCATATATATGTTACTTTTCAGTCCGAGGGATTATGAGATTAAGAGTTAATATACGGGTAAAGACCCTGCATGCAAATGGCGTAATTCCAACCATAAATCCTTTGATCTGGCTGATTGTAAAAGAAATACGTGCTGGCAAATCTTACACAATAAAATATTGGAAATACCATGTGGGCCATAAATTAAGTGGCAAAACATCCATGTTGCATGTTAATCCAAACAGGATTACCGGACCAGTTAAAACTACACAGGAAGCGATAAACAGAAGTTACGATACTGCAGTTAAGCATATGCCGTTTATGCGCGATGCTTACAAGTTTGCTCAAGCAACTTTAGAAGGGAAAGAATATCGCGTGTATTGGTTTTCACCAGAATTTATAGTGGGTGAAAGAACATTTGGCGTGACGGTGCATGTAAACAGGAACAATGGCGCTTTGAGACTAAAACGTTCTTTTGAAAAAGTTCATTTCTTGTAGGGCATCAGATTCTGGTACTGCAGTCTGCATTCTTCTTTAATGCTTATATAACATGGGCGTAACAAAATTAAATGGATGGCTATCATACTTCTAAACTTATCCTAAAAAATCTTTTTATAAATACTGCTTTAAATTTTCCAGATAGAGAGATACTGTACGCAGATAGAGAAAAATACACCTTCAAAGAATTCTTTAAACGCGTAAGAAACTTTGCAGCCGGGCTCGAAAAAATCGGTGTAAAGAAGGGTGACATCGTGAGCGTGCTTGACTGGGACACGAACAGGTATATGGAAGCCTACTTTGCAGTTCCAATGATGGGGGCGATACTACACACGGTTAATATCCGCTACACTCCAGAATTGATATATTACACGATGAACCATGCTGAAGACAAATATGTTATCGTAAGGGAGGACTTTGTACCTATCCTTGAACAGAATAAAGAACTTTTCAATTTTATCAAGGGCTGGATAATTTATAAAGAGGACCATAGTAAGATAGAGACTACTCTATCACCGTTCTATAACTATGATGATATCATAAAAGACGCGGAGTATGAATTTCCAGATCTTGAGGAGGATACGATCGCAACTATCTTTTATACATCGGCAACCACGGGAATGCCGAAAGGAGTGCTCTTCACGCATCGCGATCTTGTCCTGCATACTCTTGCGGTTTCATCGGCCGTGCGGGCTCCTCCGCTAAACCTAACCGATAAGGATGTTTTTATGACTGCCGTTCCTTTATTCCATGTGCACCAGTGGGGCATGCCATATGCTGGACTCCTTGGTGGAAACAAGTATGTTCTGGCTGGCAGGTATGAGGTAGATACCATACTGGAACTTATAAAAAAGGAGAAAGTTACGTTCTCTGCAATGGTGCCAGCGATACTCTATATGATACTTAATTCCCCAAAAATCAACGAATACAGAGAATATCTAAGAGGCTGGAAAGTAATAATTGGTGGTTCTTCCCTGCCTAAGGGATTGGCCCTCAGGGCCAAGGAGCTGGGGATAATAACAATAGGAGGATATGGACTATCTGAAACATGTCCGGTACTTTCAATATTCTCAGAGAACGACGCAGCGGCTTCCCTGTCAGAAGATGAAAAGTTTGAATTATCGCTGAGTGCAGGTCTGCCTATTCCTATGGCAGAAATAAAAATTGTTGATAAGAATATGAAAGAAGTTCCGAGAGATGGTAAAACTGCGGGAGAGATAGTTGCCAGGGCACCTTGGGTCACTAAAGAATATTTCAAAGACGCGGAGAAAACCGCGGAACTGTGGCGTGGCGGATGGCTGCACACTGGCGATCTAGGCTTTATAGATGAACATGGATACCTGCATATAAGCGATAGAGAGAAAGATGTTGTAAAGAGTGGTGGTGAGTATATACCAACGCTAGTCCTTGAGGACGCAATAAGTGATAATGAGAGGGTCGGTGAGGTCGCAGTAGTTGCGATGCCAAGCGATAAATGGGGCGAACGACCGGTGGCTTTTGTAGTCAAAAAGGGAGACATAACTGAGGAAGAGATAAAAGCGCATCTACAGAAATACGTTGACAGCCACAGGATAGAAAAATGGTGGATACCCGACAAAGTTATTTTTGTTGATTCACTTCCGAAAACTAGTACAGAAAAGGCAGATAAGAAGGTATTACGCGAGCATCTGCAGACATATTTAAAATCTCCCTAATAACGTAACATTTATTACCACAAAATCACAATCATAATTATGACATCGCACGACGCAATGAAGGCATTGATCGACAAGTTCAATGTAAAGCCAGACCTTAAAAATGATGCAAAAGCCTGGAGCGGCTCGAAGTTTCAGTTTAAGCCATCCGACACCGCAGCTTTTTGTATACAGTTCAGCGAAGATGGTACGCTGTCGATGACCGATGGAGAAATAACGGATGCCAAAAATGTATTTACGGGGGCAGATCAGGTTTTAGAAGATATAATAAATGGAAAGCTTGATGGCGTAAAGGCATTTTTATTCGGCAAACTAAAGGTTTCCGGAGATCTTTCTTCTGCGCAAAAACTTGTCGCATTGCTGAAAAGAGCTGGCTAGGGTTACTTTATGGATACCAAGAAGATTGCCGTAATCGGCGCCGGCGAAATGGGGCATGAGATAACCGAAGTATTCGCACTTTCTGGATTCACGGTTGGACTAATTGACATAAACAAGGATGCCCTGACCGCGGCTGTTGAGAAGATATCAGATAGTCTGGCGCGATTGTCAACAAAAAATGTAATAACTGCGCAGCAGGCTAAAGATGCCCTTAATAAGATAAAGACTTACACAGACATGTCTGCAGGAATAGACGGCGTCGGTTTTGTTATAGAAGCTGTACCAGAAAAACTTGACCTGAAAGCAAGAATATTCAAGCAACTCGGAGAACTAACGGGAGAAAATACAATACTCTGTTCAAACACATCCAACATAAGAATAACGGACATCGCCGCACAAACCAAGAACCCAGAGAGGGTTATAGGGACCCACTTCTTCAATCCTCCGGTTGTACTTAAGCTTGTAGAGGTAATAAAGGGGGAGAAGACTAGTGATCAGGTTTTTGATTCCGTTGTGCAATTAATAAAATCAATAGGAAAGACCCCAATAAAAGTGAATAAAGACACGCCCGGTTTCATTGTGAATAGGATAAGTGCACCGGAGATCCTTCTCTTCGGTCTTTTTGTAGATAAAGGAATTGCGAAACCAGAGGAGATAGACGCATTTGTAAGGGCACAGGGACTGCCGATGGGACCGTATGAGTTATTTGATTTTGTAGGTATAGACATCGTCAATGACTCGCTGCTCTACTTTGCAGATAAGCTGTCGCCAGATTACTCAAAAGCGAAAGTATACGCCGAACTTGTGAAGGATAACCGCCTCGGCAAAAAGAACGGTGCCGGTTTTTATGATTGGAAGAATGGCAGACCGAAAATCCTGGATTCGGCAAGGCCGAGCGATAAATTGGAGTTAGTAGATATATTCGCTCTGGAAATAAATGAGGCTGTAAAATTGATAGAAAACGGAGTAGCGAGCCCGGATGATATAGAGACTGCCGTAAAGCTTGGCTTAAACAGGCCATTCGGACCAATATCTGTGGCAAAAGGACTTGATAATTCCGACGTGAAGGTGAGACTGGAAAACCTGGCAAAGAAATTCGACGTAAATGTATTTGAGCCCGCCGCTAGCATAAAAGCCAATAAAATGCGTGATGCTGTAGACGGCAGACTATCTGTTACTGATGCAGGGCAGTATACAGCAGGGACTAAGTCCGAATTTAAAACTATATTAGTCGAGAAGGTGGCACCAAAAGTCATGCGCATAACGCTAAACCGGCCAAAGCTAAATCTTATAAATGGAGATACTTTGGATGAATTAAATCGAGCCATGACCGTTCTTAGAGCTGACACTGAAACAAGAGTTATTCTAATAAGAGGAGCGGGTGGAATTTTATCTGCCGGCGCAGATCTTTCAATGTTTTTTCAAAATGAACTGCAATTCATAGAATTTTCAAAGAAAGGACAGGAGACTATGGAAAAATTTTCTGGGACTCCAAAGATAACCATTGCCGTAATCGAAGGCTACGCGCTCGGCGGTGGATTTGAGCTGGCCCTCGCCTGTGATATTCGCTTAGCAACCAGCGGAGCCCTTCTTGGGCTGCCGGAAATAAATCGCGGGCTTATACCCTTGTGGGGAGGTTCACAACGCATCTCTAAATTAGTCGGGACGTCTATTGCTTCCAGACTGATACTTACCGGAGAGAAGATGAGCGGGAAGGAGGCGTTTGAGAAGGGATTAGTCTCAAAAGTAATAGACAGTGATATAGATGCCGCAGCTCTGGAATACGCCAAGGAGATCTCTGAGAATTCTGCGCCTGTATCCGCAATGCTGGCGAAGGTCCTGATAAACAAAGGAATTGAAACCCCACTTGAGGCAGGATTTGATCTTGAGTCTACAGCTGGAGGGATAATCTTCGGTACAGATGATCTTAAGGAGGGTCTTTCATCATTCCTTTCAAAAAGAAAACCGGAGTTCAAGGGGAAATGATATGGCAAATGCATACATAGTTGATTATCTCAGGACAGCCTTTTCTAGATCTAGACCCAAAGAGCCGGAAAGAGACGTCTTTAATTCATTAAGAATGGATGAAGCCCTCGCTATGCTTATAAAAAAAGTGGTTCAGAGAACGAAAATAAATCCGATTGAGATAGGTGATGTAATAACTGGCTGTGCTTTCCAGGCTGGCGAAAACTGGTTGTATGGTGGAAGGCATCCTGTTCTTTTGGCAGGATTACCTGTGGAAGTGCCTGGGATGGGCATCGATAGGGCATGTTCTTCCTCAATGATGTCCATAAGCACAGGTGCCATGGAAATAATGAGCGGCAATTCCGAGATCGTTCTGGCCGGCGGGATGGAACATATGACTCATCTTCCAATAGGCGATAATCCGTTTATAATTCCAAATTACAAACTTCTCACAATGCCCGAATATACAAAATACCAGATGGGTGTAGGGTACAACATGGGACTTACTGCAGAGAAATTAGCAGAGGAGAGTAGCATAACAAAGGATGCGATGGATGAACTGTCATTAAGAAGCCATATGTTAGCTTCAAAAGCTCAGCAGTCTGGATGGTTCAATGATGAGATAATGCCGGTAGAAGTCGATTTTCAGGGTAAAAGAACCGTGGTAGATAAAGATCAGAGTATAAGGCAAGACACGACATTAGAACAGATAAAGGCACTTCCGTCTGCATTTAAGACGAACGGCACAATAACTGTGGGGAATTCTTCTCCGCTAAACGCCGGCGCTTCATTGGTTATGCTTGCTTCGGGAAATGCGGTTAAAAAATATGGGCTGACTCCGCTGGCAAAGATAAGGTCAATGGGCTGGGCAGGAGTGGACCCATCTGTTATGGGTAAAGGGCCAGTCCCAGCTTCTATAAAAGCCCTAAAAAATGCAGGATTGAGAGTCGAAGACGTTGATTATTGGGAGATAAACGAGGCTTTTGCAGTTGTTGTTTTGTATGCGATGAGAGAGCTTAAACTGGACCCTAATAAAGTGAACATCCACGGCGGTGCTATATCAATAGGACACCCTCTCGGTGCGAGCGGAGCGAGACTCGTAGGAACACTTGCAAGGACACTAAGTAATGAAAACAAAAAAATAGGAGTAGCAACTCTCTGTGTTGGAGGTGGACAAGGTTTCGCTATAGTTCTTGAGAACGTTAAATCAGATTATATCTGACATTATCTTCATTGTGGCACTTTCGTTCTCACTGCACTTATTATCTCTTCTATCTTAGAACTGCTTAACTCACGTAGCACAGTTTCTCCTAATCCACTTACAATACCTCCAATTTCAGTACTTGCGCTCCATGCAACGCTGGTAATTTTTTCTGTCTTTTTGGTTAATTTTAAAGATAAAGCAAGATGCATCGAGCTTCCTGTGCCAGAGCCCTCGATTGTCAGCTTTATTGTGTCGGGAGGCGTCGGGTCTATGTTACATTTGGCACTGAAATTACCTGGGATGGGACCTATCCTTATTGTAAGGACGGTCTCAAAATTGCGATCGTCGATAAATTTAGTTTCCTTAAGCTCCTGTATACACGTACTCAATTTTTTAGGATCCGTAAGAAAAGCGAAAGTTTTTGTTAGATCTGCGTTTAAATCGAAAGTCCCGTTTAGATTTATCTGCATATGCTTAGAACGCCCTGAACCCTTTACCCAATATATGACTGGCTATTTTTAGGTTCATTATCTCATCCGTTCCCTCAAATATTCTTGTGACACGAGTGTCACAATAATGTCTTCCTACAGGGGACAAAAGCGAATACCCAAAGCCACCGAATACCTGCACCGCATGATCTGCTGATTCCCAGGCTGCCCGCGATGCAATTCTTTTTGCGATCGCACTTCTCTGGTCTAGCTCCCTAACTAGATCTTCACTTGGGCTCTTAAGGTATTCTATTGCTCTTAATGCTGTGATATAAGTAGGCCATCTCGCCCGCTCGATGTTTAGTGCAATCTCTGCTATATGTTCTTGTACGAGCTGGTGTTTGCCTATCTCTTTTCCGAACTGGATACGCTCCTTAGCCCGTGCTACAGTTGAGTTAAGGCAGTCTTCCATCACGCCGGTACATGCAGAAGATATCCCTAACCTACCGTATAATATTGAGGAGTATGCAACTAACATGCCATTTCCGAGACTGCCGAGGATATTTTGCTCAGGTATCTCCAGGTCATGAAATCCTAACATCCCGGTGTCGGAGGTGAAAAGTCCTATCTTTTCTTTTAGTTCCATCTCCACCTTAAAACCTGGTTTATCGGTGTCGACTATGAATGCGGATATTTCAGCGGGATTTGTTTTTGAACGTGCGAATACAACCACTGCATTTGCAATTCCGCCGTTGGAGATGTAATATTTAGAACCATTCAGTATATAGTTACTGCCTTTCTTTTCGTAGCTGGTCTTCAGTGACATTGGATCACTACCTATGTCGGGTTCAGTTAATCCGAATGCCATGATAATATCTCCTGCCGCAAGGCGCCTAAGGTAGCGCTCTTTCTGCTCGTCACTGCCCCAGTTTTGCACGGCCATGCCTGCCAGCATTACATTAGCGCCAAAAAATGTGGAAAAGCCCAGTCCTACTTGTCCAAATCTTTCACCGGCAAGCACACTTATCATTGGATTTACACCCAAACCTCCATATTTTTTATCAATGGGAAGCCCTAAGATACCATGCTTCTTTGCTATAGCAAGGGCGTCTGTGTTCACTTCTCTCTTCAGGTAATGGTCGAACTCAGAAGCAACGAGCTCTCCCGCTGCAGCATCAACCTTTTCAAGGATTTCCAGTTCTTCCGAAGAAAACTTATAAATGTTCTTAACGAGTTCTATTGATTCAGAAAATGACTTTTCCACTTGAGATGTACTCGTTCTTATTATTTAACTGTATGGGATAAAGAGATAAAAATCAGCCGCTTAAGTCCTCACTCCGACAAAGAACCATATTCCCTTTGCGACTGCGCATTTGTCACCATCTCCATCATATACCTGGACATCCGCAAAAGAGAGGCTCTTACCTTTCTTGATCACATTTGCCTCTGCTATTACCGGCCCGCTCCTTATCGGTTTTAGAAAAGAGATATCCAACTGTGCAGTCACCTGATTGCTACCGTCATTTAGTGTCAGAACTGAACAGCCACCCGCAGCATCCGCAAGTGTTGCTATCGCACCTCCATTTAGCAAGCCTCCGAATCTAGTTAGTTCCTCTCTGAAATCGACCGATATCTTACAATAGCCTTCCTTGAGCACGAGTACTTTCACGCCCACGTACTTAAGAAAAGGATCTGATTCAATCACCTGCCGTATAGCTTTGTTATCCATTCAAATAAATGTATCTTCACGTTAATAAACGATCTCAGAAACTAAAGTATTAAATAATGAAATGATAGAAAGTTATATGAAATCGGACTTATCCGACCTTCAAATCGCGGGGCTTCTCATTGGACTCGGTGCGATATATTTTATTATAGCGATGTTTGTATCCGAAGCGCTTTATGCAGGGTACAGCATATCAAATAATTATATAAGCGACCTTGGCGTCGGCAGCTCTGCATGGCTTTTTAATTCATCAATAATCCTGCTCGGACTTATGATAGCCATTGGCTCTTATTTCCTGTACAAAGGCATGCACAGCAGAATATTTACTGCACTTGTGCTTATTGCTGGAGTTAGTGCGATAGGAGTAGGAGCATTCAATGAAAATTTCGGTGTAGTTCATGTACTATTTTCCGCAGCAGTATTTATTTTCGGATCTGTCGCCGCTATATACTATGGAGCTGTCTGGAAGACTGCAGCACGTTACCCCTCTATAATACTTGGAGCAGTAAGCCTTGCTGCAACAATCCTACTCGAGACAAATATCTATTTTGGACTGGGTCCGGGAGGTATGGAGAGACTGATAGTCTATCCGACTCTCTTATGGGCAGTGTTGTTCTCCGGTTCATTATTGTCGTCTGCGGGGCTTAACCGCAGAGTGGCACACAAAAATGGCAATAGTAAATAATCAGTCTGGAAGAATGTGGAAGACTACGGAGCATGGCGAAGCCGACCTTCTTTATAGAATAGATGGAAATGTAATGATAATTTATCACACGTTTACTCCCGTAAAAGATAGAGGTCATGGCGTTGCTGCTGAGATAGCTCTGGAGGCGTTCGCATATGCAAAAAAACATAATCTTAAAGTAAAGCCAGACTGCCCTTACATACTGCACTTCATAGAAGTGCACAAAGAATACGCTTCGATGCTAGTCTGAATAAGTTATATCTAACTGGTTTCTATATAATCATTTTTTAGACTTATATAATTCTTCCAATTCCGGGTTATCCGTTCTTTTTGCTCAGTTGTAAGATTCTTGATGATTTGTCCAGGCACCCCTACCACAAGGCTTCCACCTGGAATCTTTGCACCTTCTGTTATGACTGAACCAGCGCCGATTATACACCAATCGCCTACTTCAACACCCTCCAATACTATTGCGCCCATTCCGATTATACAGTTATTTCCAATTTTACATCCATGTACTATCGCTGCATGTCCTATTGACACATTATCCCCTACAGTAGTAGGATAATTTGGACTAGTCCCGTGGATAATAGCGTTATCTTGGACGTTCACATTCTTCCCGAGTTTTATGTAGTGCATGTCTCCTCTAAGCACTGCACCATTCCATACACTGGAGTTTTCACCTAAGCTGACGTCTCCGATTATTTCTGCCGTTTTTGCTATATACACACCTGCGGGTATCTCTGGTTTTTTGTCTTTGAAGTTCTCAAGCATATAAATCTATTGCGCTAGCAGTTTTAATCATTTATCTTGGAACACCATATATAAGGTGAATGCTACAAACTTAAAGGACAACCCTAAACAGTAAGAGTGGCCCAAAAAAGACTTAAATATAATAATTTGCTTATTTTAACATGACCAACAAGGTCTCGATGAATTTGTGGGTTGCGGTTCTTGTAGTTGTTGTGGTGGCTATAGTCGGTGTCGCTGCCTATTACTATTATAAACCTTCTTCAGTTCCTTCAACGGGCGTGAGTATAACTTTCTGGGAAGCGTTCTCTCCTTCTGAGTATAATGCATTTGCTTCAAAGATATTGCCTGCATTTGAGGCACAGCATCCAAACATACATGTTTTAATAACTAATGTCAGTCTCTCAACATCCAACTTTGAGACCGCTGCAGTAGCGGCCTCGGCCCCGAATGTTTACGTAGACTCGAATAACGATGAAGGTCTGCTTTATTCCGCAGGATTACTACTGAATCTTAACCCTTACTTGGGTTCTTCTTACTTCTCACAGTTTGCAACCGGACCTCTGAATTCTGTTTCAGTACAGAATGGCACAGTTGTATTTGGTTTGCCTCTAAATGAAAATTCTATACTTATGTACTATAACAAGGCTTACATCACTAATTCTAGTGTGCTTTCAAATACCGGCGCATTGCTACCATATCTTACGAACTTGAATAACACCAAAGGAATCTGGGGATTCGCTTATGGGATGGGTGCAACTTATGGGTACGTTGAAGCCGCTTGGTTAGCAGGATTTGGTGGAGGACTGTTCAAATATGGGACATACGGTGCACCGACACTAAATAGTTCTGCAATGGTGAATGCACTGGAGTTTTGGTATAATCAAACATTTATAAATCACATAAACCCTGATCTTGGTTCAGGCTCGGGTGTCAGCTTTGCAAGTGGACTTGAAGGCCAATTATTTGAGACCGGTAAAGCAGCAATAATGTTTGATGGACCTTGGGATCTCGTACCACTTGTCAATGCTTTAGGTACTAATCTAGGCGCGGCGCCACTTCCGAAGGTGTCATCGACTGGACAATATTTCGCTCCAATACTAGGATCAAATGCGATAGCCGTAACGGTCCCGCAGGCCAGCGGTGCTTCAGCAGCACAGATTAATGCTTCTATAACATTTGCAGAATTCCTTGCTTCTTCACAGGCACAAGCGTGGATGTATAATGGGAGTGGAGACCTCCCATCAAATAACGTAGTATTATCCCAATTGATTTCTAGTGCACAGGCAGGCACACTTCTTCCCCCATTTGCTGCTGCTGAGAATTTAACAGCTGCAGAATTTAGTGGCGTGGAACAGGGCATTCTTGCACAAGAACAAGGACACACTATTCCTCAACCAAGTACACCACAGATGAACTATTATTACAGTGGCGTATCTGGTATGCACCCTGAGCTGGGATTGTATTACACAAATAAGACTATAACTGCACAAGATGTAGCTAGTTGTGTACAGGCATTCGTTGCCAGTAATGGCACAATAACTTTGCCAGCCTGTAGCTAAGATGTCACAAAGACTGGGATGGTTTTATACCTAATAAATGAGATATACTCCATATGTTTCCCAACGCCTTTAAAATTGGATTAGAAAAGACTTTTGGGAAAGCTCTTACAAACTATGTGTACCTTTTACCAATAATCGGGCTTATTCTATTTATATTCCTTTACCCCATTGCTTATGGAATTTATATCTCATTCACTAACTTTAGTCTTCAACATCTGTTCAACGCCACGATCGTTGGCTTTCAGAATTATTATCTGCTGTTCCAGAGCGGATTGATATATCCAATAATACTACAGACACTTATCTGGACTGTTGGGAGTATAGTGCCGATGGTGCTGATGGGGATGTTAGTGGCAGTAATACTCAACCAAAAGGGCTTTAAACTCAAACTCCCCATATTCACGCTTATACTGCTGCCGTGGGCGTTTCCCGCATTTATATCTCTTCTTGTATGGTCTGGGATGTGGAATACGCACTTCGGTATAATAAATCAGTTCCTAAGTCTATTTGGACTCTCACAAATAAATTGGCTTTATTCTGTTATCCCTGCATGGAGTGTGCTTATAATAACCAACCTGTGGCTTTCATTTCCGTATTATACCGCATTTTTCCTTTCATCAATGCAAAGTGTTCCTGATGAATTCCATGAGTCGGCAAAGGTGGACGGTGCAAATATGTTACAGCGTTTTTCGCGCGTGACCTGGCCCTCCATAAAGGGTGCAGTTGCCTTTGCATCCATAAGCGGTTTTATATTTACATGGAATAATTTCTATCCGATATATTTGTTGACATCTGGTGGTCCTGGAACAAGCACTTATTCCCTTACAGTGTACGCGTATTCGCAGGCATTTTCTTATTATAACTATTCCCTCGGTGCAGCATTCTCAGTAATTTCTGTGGTGATACTTGCGATAATGGCAATTTTCATGTTAAAATACACGAAGGTATTGGACATGATAAGTTGAGGTAAATAATGGATGTGAATAAATACACTGTTTTGAATTTCATCAAATGGACTCTATCTTACATAGTGATTGGAATGGTGCTAATCTTTGCTTTATTCCCACTTTATTATATAGTCCTCTTATCTTTCAGCAAGATACCCTCTATAGCCACACTTTCACTGAGCTCACTTATACCGAATTTTTCCGATTTTACACTTTCAGCTTACGAAGCAGTGATGGCAAGCCCGTTCTTTACATGGCTCATTAACAGCCTCGTACTCGCAGCAGGCACTGTAGCCGTTGCTTTATCAACTGCATTTTTAGCAGGTATAGCTCTGTCACGTCTCAATATCCCTGGAAAGAAGGCGCTTATAGTTTTCTTATATATTCTGACGTTTTTCCCATTCACTGCTATCGTGATACCGATATACCTGAGCTATTCACATCTCGGGTTGTTGAATAATTACCTCGGCTTGATACTCATCTACGCCAGCGGTACGGCTATATTCGGCGCATACATGTCAAAAATCTTCATAGACAGCGTGCCAAAAGATTATGAAGAAGCTGCTATGGTTGATGGGCAAAGCAGGTTCATGGCGTTCCTGACTGTGTTATTCAGGATAGCGCGGCCTATAGTAATATTTCTGACGCTACTGGCATTTATAGCGGCGTACACAGATTATGCGGTTATAAATGTTCTTGTAAGTAAAGGCAGTTTGTATACGCTCATGCTTGGACTTTACCATGTTTCAGCGACTGCATCCGGTAGTCAGACCGCTGCGGTGAATCTGAATATATTCGCTGCTTTTTCGATTCTTATGGGGCTGCCGATAGTGACATTATACATTGTTTTCCAGAAGTATCTTACACAGATGTATTCAGTAAGCGGTATAAGATAAAAACCTATTTGAAAATAGTGCACACCTATCTAAGGTAATGTCATCCCATTACAGTCTTTCCAGTCCTTTTATCGAAGAAAACCATGCTATTACTGGACAGATCAAGTGACACCTTTCTATTAAGTTCAATCATGTGTGTATGAAATGCGATAACTTTTATCTGTGTATCTCCAACAGCTACATGCAGAAGAGTCTGTGATCCCAGCGGTTCAACTAGAGTGACCGTTCCTTTGATATCGCCACTGCCGAGTTTTATATCCTCTGGTCTTATACCGACTATAGCAGTCTCCATATTTCCCAGAATTCTTTTTGCGACGGTTGTAGGGATCTTTATCTTTGATTTATTAAATGCGAATGTCCGCTTTTTTACCAGTTTTCCTTCTATAAGATTCATCGGTGGATTCCCTATAAAACCTGCTACCCAGGTATTTAACGGCTGTCTGTAGATACTTAATGGATCATCTACCTCTTCTATCTTCCCTGCGTGAAGTATCGCGACTCTATCCGCCAATACCATAGCTTCACTCTGGTCATGTGTCACGTATACAACTGTTATACCAAGTTTTTTTTGAAGCTGCTTAAGTTCAGCCCTTGCCAAAGTCCTCAGCTGTGCGTCCAAATTTGATAGCGGCTCGTCCATAAGAAGCAGTTTTGTTCCTTTTACAAGCGCTCTCGCGATAGCTACTCTCTGCCTCTGGCCCCCGGATAACTGCGTTGGTTTCCTGTCTAGAAGCCCGTCCACTTGCAGCATCTTTGCAACAGTTTTTACACGCCGGTCTATCTCATCCTTTGCTACATGCATGACTTTCAGTGGAAATGCTATGTTTCCATAAACCGTAAGAAAAGGATATACTGCATAGTTTTGGAAAACCATGGCCAGATTCCTGTCTTTCGGAGGGTAATCATTTACGTTCTTACCATCAATAAGCACATCGCCTTTATCCGGTCTTTCGAGTCCGGCTATAACTCTAAGGAGAGTTGTTTTCCCTTCACCGGATGGAGCGAGTATTACCGTGAATTGCCCCTCGTTTATTTCCAGGTTAACACCAGACAGTACACTAACGGCCTGTTTTTTGTGCTTGAATGATTTATAGATATCCCTGAGAGTAACCCTTACCATATACATCCTTGTTGTACATATTATATATCTTTTATTAATAATCCATGCATACTATTCTTATGAGAGTTTACCAGATAATGGTAGATCGCTTTTCGACGGGCAATAAACGCAAAGACGCAGCTCTCGCCTTAAAAACTTCTAGAAGAAGAATGGGCGGAAACTTGAGAGGCGTTGAAAATAAACTTGAATACATAAAAAAACTTGGATTCGATGCTATATGGCTTACGCCTATATCCGAAGCCGCCGAATACAACGGCTACTCTGTACTCGACTTTTATAAGATAGACCCGCATTTCGGTTCCAATAAAGACTTAAAGCAGCTGGTAGACAAGGCACATAAACTTGGAATAAAAGTCATATTGGATTTCGTAGCTAATCATGTATCTAATCAGCATAACTTCTTCCGCTCGGCTTTCAGGGATAAACGTAGCATGTATCGAAAATGGTTTGTTTTTGATAAATCAGGGACATATAAGTGTTTTCTGGATGTTAAAACGCTGCCGAAGCTTAACACAGAAAACGATGAGGTGATAAATTACCTGATTGATGCAGCTTCTTACTGGATAAAAGAATTTGGGATAGACGGGTACAGACTGGATCATGCTATAGGCCCCTCTACAAAGTTCTGGTCAGAGTTTGTATCAGAATGCCTTAAACTTGACAACAGGCTCATGTTTATGCCCGAGATATGGCTTACGGGAATTAAAACCGAGCACCTCGACACGCTTTGGTTTTTAAAAAACGAAGAGAAACTGAGAGAGCGCCTACGTGCTATACTCTTTAAGAATCAGGGCAAAAACTGGGATATAATAGGCGACTCGGACGCAGAGGAGTTTGCGATGTCTGCGTTAAATAATATATTCAAGACGCCCCTCGACTTCTCGCAGAATTTTAAGCTTAGGCGACAGTACTCTGAGGACAAGATAGATTATTCTACAGAGCACTTTGCCTTTGCAGATAACCATGATATGCAGAGAATTTCCTGGATACTGAAAAACGATAGGAACAGAATTGACAATAGTATAAGAAAGGTGAGAAAATTCAAGAATTCCGTCGTGTATTATGGGACTGAGATATACCTCTCACAGAAAAAAGATTTTGGCAAACTTTCGACATTCCAGGATACGGAATGCAGGCGATTCATGGACTGGGGCAGCGTAAACGATACAGTAATCAATCGTTTTGCAGGCATACTTAACGGACAATAGTTTCATTAACCAGTACAAAACAATTTATTTGCACGAATCATTAACATATGGTGGTATTTGATGAAGAAGCGATAGCATTATTCGATTTGGACGGAACACTGTGTGATTATGATAAAGCTATGTTCAACAGTCTGGAAAGGCTCAGGTCTCCTAAAGAGCCAAAGACGCGTGTCCATTCCAACGGCGAAGAGATGCCTGAATATCTCAGGGAGAGAATTAACCTCATAAAAAGAGAAGAGGACTGGTGGGTTAACCTTCCAAAATTTAGACTTGGGTGGGATATACTAAAAATAGCCAAAAAACTCGGTTTTAGGATTGTGATCCTCTCTAAAGTACCAAAAAGAAATCCTTCTGCCTATTCCGGAAAGAAAAAATGGATCGACAAGAACATGGGCTACGATGTTGATGTGATACTTACACAAGATAAGGGACTCGTGTACGGGAAAGTGCTCGTCGACGATTTCCCACCTTATATAGAAAGCTGGCTTAAGCACAGACACAGGGGTCTAGTCATAATGCCTGCTAGCGAGGGCAACAAAAACTTCAGGCATCCGCAGGTAATAAGATATGATGGCGGCAACCTAGAGGAAGTCTGGGGGGCCCTAAAAAAAGCGAGATACAGATTGCCGCACGAATCACCTTTTCAGTTACCATAAAAATTGTTTCATTATGACGGACAAAATCTAGGCACCGCTAAGACAGTGAATATTCACCTGACTATTTGGTATCTGGCACCTAAAAGTTTATAATTTGTTAATGCTATGGTATGAAATGACTAGAAAAGCATACGAAAATATCAAAGAGATAATAAATCCAGAGCACACTGCTCTCATAGTATGGGACGTGCAGACGATGCTTGTAGAAAGAATTTACAATAAGGACGAATTCCTGTCTAATATGAATAGATTGATAGCAAAGGCACGTGAGAAAAATATGCCGATATTTTTCACAAAGATAACACCTTTGCCGCATGAGTTTGAATCGCCTGCAAGAAAATATGCTTCTTCCAAGATGAAGTACAATCTCTCGCAGCTACCAAAAGAAGCATTCGAGTTAGCGATAATACCTAAGGAAAATGAGGTTGTGCTAAACAAAAATACTGCAAGCGTGTTCATCGGTACGAATTTCGAGTTGATGGCCAGAAATGCCGGCATAGAGACATTGGTCATAGCAGGCATATCAACTGAAGTAGGCGTTGAATCCAGTGCTCGTGACGCCGTGAACCGCGGGTTCTATACAATAGTCGCATCAGATTCTTCCTCCAGTACGGATAAAGAGGCACATCAACGCTCCCTTCTAAATATGGCTAAGCTCTTTGATGTTGTAACCACCGATGAGCTGATAAAGTACCTTAGCTAACGTCAATTACATGCCCTGCATTAACTTACCTGTTTATTAAAAGAGCACTTGTCTATGCTTACTCTTTCGCTGCAAAGATCTTCCATCGCTTTATGAAATAATTGCGTTGGCAAAAAAGTAGTCGATTGAGCCACCAAACACGTTAATATAATAGTATATACTCTTACATAATGACGCCTGCAGAAGAAATTTGAAATTTCTTTTAAGGAGAGTGTTATTCCTGATACTGATTATTGGGATATGTGATATTAATGGTAGAGAAAGCAAACGACTTTATTATAAAGAAGGGGGACAATGTCAGTGTTTTCTACAAGGGCACGCTTGAAGATGGCACTATATTCGACTCAAATGAAGGAAAAGAACCTCTAAAATTTGAAGTGGGCTCGGGACAGGTAATAAGTGGTTTCGATGAGGCTGTTATAGGGATGAAAGCGGGCGAGACCAAGCGCATAAGTCTCTCTCCTGAGAAGGCATATGGACTGCCTAGAAAAGAGTTGATAATCAAGGTTTCAAAGAAACAGTTCGGTGAAAATGAGGTTAAAATAGGAATGGCTGCCACTTCCAGTCAGGGCCACAGAGGTCTAATAACTGATGTAGTTGGGGAAGATGTCATCATTGACTTTAACTTTCCACTATCTGGTAAGACACTTAAATTCGAGATAAAAATCGCCAGTATAAATCGGTAGGATTAGCTGGGCAGGATAAAAAAATTATCGCATTATAATAAATTTTCTAAAATACTCCTGTTAGTATCTTAATATATTTGCTCATGTTAATCGTATAGAAATATGCGAGTATTTAAGCATTTATACCATGTGCGCTAAAAAGACAGAAAAAAATAGATAAATTATGAAGATTCTATAAAGAAACGATTTCGATCCAAATTCGAGTTAGTTCTTTACCTTATTTAAAGAATTGTTTTAACTTATCTGTCTAATATACAGTTTATCTCAAAAACTTAATATAGATCCTGCGGTACTGTAATATCACGGATACGATCAGAATCACAATTATTGCAAGATACCCATATAAAAATGGCGAAACTCCTTTGCTTTGAATGCCGGAACCTACGCTGAACGTCAAAACCATGCTCAAGATGCCTAGAAAGGCGATTATCAATGCATGCACGGTGAAGATCATGCTGAATGCAATGCTCTGATTTTTTGAACCTTTTCGGTCTCTGATACGATAGAACAATGATGGCAGGTTCATAAGATAAGGATATTTTTCAAACAATGTGTATCTGTATCTAATCATAAAAAGCAGCACTGCTAAAACACAAGTGAATATAAAAGGAGGTATAAACAGCGTAATCTTTCCCGTAACTCCAAAATAATAAACCCCTACAATCCAAGAAAGAAGAATAAACAACAACCCTACTATGACAAGTACCTTAGCTACATATTCCAATTGGTATCTCTTAAGCGCCCTACTTGCCATAAGATCGTTACTCAAGCAAACTATTTATCTTTATCATTGGAAATCAACTATTTAAT